>JBBIUL010000143.1:0-6334 GCA_037440265.1 Nitrospira sp.
TGGTCTATGACCACAAAGGCCGGCTGATTGCAAGGGCAAAACAGTTTGCAGAAGACATAATGGTTCTTGACCTTGATCTCGCTGAGGCGGGAAAATATAAGAAAACAAATGCATTGCGGGCGGGCAAGCACCCAGTCAGGATCCCACGTGCTGGAAGAAAGATCAGGGTCCCTGTCCAGGACCATACGGCCAGAAAGTTCTCTCCGCTCCCTGCTGTTGAGCCGCTGAAAAAGAAAGAGGAGGAGATATACCGGGCCCTTGTGCTCGGCACAAAAGACTATATCACCAAGAACGGGTTCAGGGGTGCAGTAGTAGGATTGAGCGGCGGGGTAGATTCCTCGCTGGTTGCCGCGATTGCTGTTGATGCAGTCGGGAAGGGAAATGTAAAAGGTCTCTTCATGCCGTCACGGTATACCTCGAAAGAAAGCCGTGAAGATGCGTTTCTGCTTGCGGGGAACCTGGGAATTGATATCATCGAGATACCTATCGGCAGAATCCTTGCTGGTTATCTGAAAGAGCTTGAAGAGAGCTTCAGGGGAAAGGGAGAGGATACAACCGAAGAAAACCTGCAGGCAAGGATACGGGGCAACCTTCTTATGGCCTTCTCAAACAAGTTCGGCTGGATTGTCCTGACTACCGGGAACAAATCCGAGATGAGCGTTGGCTACGCCACACTTTACGGGGATATGGCTGGCGGTTTTGCCGTTATCAAGGATGTTCCCAAAACACTTGTGTATGACATATGCAGGTGGAAGAACACGGCAGGGGGGAGCCCGCTCATTCCTGAACGGGTCCTCTGGAAAGAGCCGACTGCTGAATTAAAACCTGACCAGAAGGACCGTGATACGCTTCCCCCCTATGAGGTGCTTGATCCGATATTAAAGGCCTATATCGAGGAGCACAAAAGTTTCAGGGATGTGCTGGATGTCGGATGCGGAAAGGAATGTACGAAAAGGGTTATTGCCATGGTGGACAGAAGCGAATACAAGAGAAGACAGTCGCCGCCGGGGATTAAAATAACTGCAAGGGCATTCGGCAGGGACAGGCGGTTTCCTATAACAAACAAATACAGGAGCTACTGATGGAAGAGTTACGGGTATGTGCCAGCTGTGAATACCAAAAGGGTTTCCATGTCTTTTTCAGAAGGGTCAAGGGAAGGGTGAAGATCTATCTCATATGTCCTAATTGCGGTCAGTCCTATGACATCGGCTGGAGCACCTCTTCAATAAAAACCTTCAAACCTGAAACGGGAATTAAATATTAATGAAAAGCGCCGCCATAATCCTGACCGCCCTGTGTATATTATTGTTCCTGGCTGTTCTGCCGGGTGCTTCGGAAAAAGAACCCTTTCAGTTCAGAAAAGACCCCGAGCTTCAGCAGATAAGACCCAAAAAACCGGTAAAAATCAAATTGCGGCGGACTGCTAAAGACGGCTACACCTGGGAACTTACCGGAGATGATGCGGATGAGATTGTCAGGACCGACAAAAAGCTCAGAAAGATGCTGAATGCGCCGTGAAAGGGATACTGTTTATCGTCTCGACGCCTATCGGCAACCTTGAAGATATCACCTTGCGGGCTTTGCGGATCCTGAAAGAAGCTGATGTGATTGCTGCTGAGGACACGCGGCATTCGCTGAAACTGCTGAACCATTACGGCATATCCAGACCCATGGTAAGCTACTGGGGGGAGAAGGAAAAAGTGAAGACCGGAGAGATTATGGAGAGGCTCCATGCCGGCCAGTCTGTGGCGCTGATATCGGACGCCGGAACCCCGGGGATATCAGACCCCGGCAATGTGCTGATAAAAAAAGCCGTTGAAGACGGTATCGATGTGGTCCCGGTCCCCGGACCGTCTGCATTCGTTTCAGCCCTTTCAATATCAGGTTTTTCGACCGAACAGTTTATCTTTATAGGGTTTCTTCCGCCCAGGCAGTCACAGCGACAGAAGGTGCTCAAGGCATTGAGTCTGGAGAAAAGAACACTGGTTATGTATGAGGCCCCTCACAGGATCCTGGAGACCATCACTGACATGGTTGAAACGTTTGGCGATAGAAAGATTGTCCTTGTTAAGGAGCTGACGAAGATGTACGAGAATATCTATCGGGGAAGTGTCCCGGAAGTGCATCAAATGCTTCAGGCATCAAAAATAGCCGGGGAATATGTGATCGTGGCTGAAGGCAAGACGCTGGAAAGCAGACAGACCATAGAGGATGCCATGATCGAAATCAGGGCTTTAATGAAGAAAGGGCTCGGCAGAAAACAGGCAGTCAGTCAGGTCGCCGAAGAATACGGCCTCAGTAAAAAAGAACTGTATGACAGGAGCCTCTCAGGAGAGTAGATGCTGCTGATTGTGTGGATGCTCTTTGTCCTGGTTGTTTCAATCGTCCCGGTCTCCGGCCCCCAGACAGATCTGCCGTCAGACAAGATTGCCCATTTTATTGTCTACGGTCTTACTGCAGTTCTGATGGCAAGATATTTTGCCGGGAAACTTCCATGGAAAAAAGCGGTATATACAGCTGTTGTGAGCGCGGCACTTTATGGCGGTTTTATCGAGGTCCTGCAGTATTTCATGCCCCCACGGTCTTTTTCCTTCGGCGATATGGCGGCGAATGCAGCAGGGGCCCTTGTTTTTGCTGCTGTTTATGCCGGATTGCGGAGGAAATGAATCTGAGGCCTTATGCATTGGGGACTGCATAGGGCGCACATTTTGCAGTTGCATAATGGCTGTTTTTAAAGACCGCGAAAATTGTCTCGCAATGTATCCGCTTGATAAACAGAGATATGGGATGAATTTGTCCGGGAAATCTTAGAGTGTAATTTGGTGTTTTTTCATTGGATTTATCAGCGCCGTGCTGATAGGATGGATATAGAAATAGCAGGTGGCTGAATTCTCAGTCTTTGCCCCCTGAACAGTGCAGTCTGAAAAAGGTCTGGAGGTTATATGGCAAAGGTATATTTTGCATCAGCCAGGGCGAAAAAATGGAAATATGATGACAGTATGCCTGGCAAGCTCGAACGGCTTTTAAAGGAGATAGGATTGATGAACTATTTCAGTCCCGATGAATGGGTCGCTGTGAAAACCCACTTCGGTTCAGAGGGTGCGCACCGCGTTGTCAGGCCTGTTTTTCTGAGAAAGATTGTCGATGCCCTGAAAAAAATAGGCTCAAAGCCGTTTGTTACGGACACGGTTCGGATCAAGGGACTTGATTACCTCGAGGTGGCCAGCCAGAACGGCATAAACCATCTCTCCGTAAACTGCCCGGTGGTCCTTGCAGACGGACTGTACGGCACTGACAATATAATGGTTAAAGCCGGTGAATTCCTCGGAGAGATTGCAATAGCATCGACAATCCACGATGTGCCTGCAATGGTTGTCTGCACCCATGTGAAAGGACATATTAACTCGGGATATGCTGGAGCAATCAAAAACCTTGCCATGGGCTGTGTGAGCGGCTATCACCGCACCTGCGGCTGGAAGTGCGGTCGCGGTTCAATGCATACCATCGGAGAGGGTGAACTCGTCTGGAATGCTGATAATTGTGAGCTCTGTTATCAGTGCAGTGAGATCTGTCCGCTTGATGCCATTCAGTTCAAAGACGATGAACTGGTCTGGGAAGGAGACATATGCTGGAGGTGCGGCAGGTGTGAACGTGTCTGCCAGAATGAGTCCCTTTCCCTGCCCGGTGATAATGAAAGGTTCATGCGTTCACTTGCAGAGGCTGCGGCGGCAGTGATGAGGACGTTTGAGCCGCAAAAAATAGTGTACGCTAATTTTCTGACTGACATACAGCCTGAATGCGACTGTATGCCGTCGGCAGATGTCCCCATAATTCAGGATATAGGAATCCTTATATCCGATGACATGCTTTCCGTTGAACAGGCGAGCATTGATATGCTCCGTGAAGCACCTCCCCTGCCCCGTTCTCTCGCCCATGACAAAAAGATTGAAGCGGGCGATGATATTCTCCTGAAACTGCATGCCAGGCCATACGTATTGCAGATGGAAGAGGCTGAAAAACTTAGCCTCGGGGAGAGGAAATATGAAATTATCGAGATCTGACTGCAGAAAACAAAAAAAATGCTGCTGTCCGTGGGATGTGGACAGCAGCTTAGGGGAGGTAACGAGGCGCTTAATGACTATATAAAAACAGACTTTAAAGAATTTGTCAAGGAAAATAATCAGGTAACCTATAAATTCTAATTTTAGAAACAATTGATTAATTTTATGTGATAGTACTACAATTGACCTTGGAGTTGCATCAAATGGAAATTCGAACGGAGTAAGCGGACGGAAATGCTCGATATCAGAAAAATATCCATATTCAGCACGCTCAACGCAAATGAGGCAAAAGAGGTTTCTCATTATCTCGTGCCTGACAGCTTCAGAAAAAAAGAGACCATTTTTTCAGAAGGGGACCCGTCGGAGTGGCTGTATATTGTGACAAAGGGGAAGGTTAAAATCACCAAGCTCTCCCATGAAGGAAAGGAAATAATACTGGAGATCATTTCAAAGAATGACTTTTTTGGCGGCATAGCGGTTGTCAGGGGTTTCCCGTATCCTGCGAATGCAGTGGCAATGGAAGATACCGAGGTCTTTAAGATTTCAAGGAACAATATGATGAGGATTATGGACAGGTTCCCGAACCTCATGTACTGTATGGCGACGAATATAGGGGACAGAATAAAAGACTCTCACGACATGATAAAAAGCATAGCCCTTGAAAAGGTAGAATCCAGGATAGCATCCCTGCTCATAAAGTTATCCGACAAGGCAGGGGAAAAAACCCCAGAAGGGATTTCTATAAATATCAAGCTTACGAAGCAGGATATTGCCGAAATGGTAGGTACAACTGTTGAGACCTCCATAAGGACCATGAGCAAACTCTCCAAGCTGGGGCTTGTCACCTCCAGGACAGGCCATCTTGTCATCAGAGACCTCGAACGGCTGAGATCACTGATATAGGTCAGTGGGCTGTTTCCGTAAGAAGGGTTGCCAGCATATTGTAGAAGAAAAGGAAAATTGAGAAGGCCTCGACCGCCCCGAATCCAACCGACAAAAGACTGTAAGGCGTGCTATTTGAATAGATATTGAGTGTGTAGAACAACAGCATGCCCACAAGCCCGATGTTTGCTGTCCAGAACTGCAGTTCGCCCATCTTGGGATATTTAAGGGGTTTTCCGGAGAACCGCGGCAGGATATGGTAGCCGACACCATATATCATCATTGAGACCCACCCGAGCATATTCAGATGAGAATGAACAAATTTCAGGGAAAGCAGCGACTGTTCCCATAACATTGCAATGCCAAGAATCGACGACACGCCAAGGTAAATAATGCTTGCTATGATAAAGTTCCTTACAAATCTGTCCATGACCCCTCCTGGTTAATGTTGGTTCTGAACCCATAATAGCGCAAAAAACACATGTGTGCTATGACAAATATCATATGAAGCGCCTCCTGCATTTGAGCTATGGATGACTATTTGCTTTGCAGTAAATGAGTGAAGCAAAAACACAGGTTATCGCAGTACGATCACATGACTTGACAAAATATGAAACAGCTGTTACATTAATAACAAAGGTAACAATTTATTGCCGTGAAAGGCGAAACACCATATGAAACAGAGAGTGCAGAAGCAATCTGAAGGAGATCCGAACTGGCTGATCTTTTTTTATTCGGTGCCTGCCAAACCAGTAAGCAGCAGGATGAAAGTATGGAGGAAACTCATGAAATACGGTGCTGTCCAGCTTAAGGGAGCGGTTTACATCCTGCCCTTCAGCGAGGAGCATTTTGAATTTCTCCAATGGCTTGCTGCCGAGGTGACTGAAATGAAGGGGGAATCCGGGCTTGTGAAAGTTGAACATATCGAGACGATGAATGCCTCTGATATCAGGGCCCTTTTCGATGCGCAAAGGGTCAGGGATTATGACAGCCTGGAAAGACAGGCTGATGAACTGGAGATGAAAATAAACAGCATCAGAAAGGGAGGCAGGACAAAAAATACCGAAGGACTGTCAGAACAGATCGGCAAACTGATGAGAGTATTTGATGACATAAGAAAAGTGGACTTCTTCAAGTCCGGGGCCGGCCGGCGGCTGCAGAAGAGGCTTGAGAGTCTGAAGGCTGATGCAGAAAAGTTTACGAAGACCGTCAAAGAGGAAAAAAGGGTAACTGTACTACCTGTAGAAAACCCGGAAGAATACCACGGAAGGGTCTGGGTTACGCGGAAAAGACCGTTTGTGGACAGAATGGCATCTGCATGGCTTATTAAAAAATTCATAGACAAAAAAGCTGTCTTCGGGTTTATTGAAGAACATGAACTGCCCATGCAG
>JBBIUL010000144.1:0-6331 GCA_037440265.1 Nitrospira sp.
CTTCCCCCTTTCTTTATTGGTATTCTCTTCTTTGCAGGGATTTCCTTCCCTTACAGACTTGCTTTCTCTCTACCCTTTTGCTCTGTATGCTTTAGCTGATGCTTTAACTTTTCTGTTTTGGCAATTATGAAATCAGGCTATTATATTAATATATCTCCTTGTGGATGGTCAAATAAAACTATCAGGCCTGAAATGAAGCTGGAAACGGTCTTTTATACAGGCGAAGCAGTATGGCTGACTGCATCCGGGGCGGTCCAAAAACGCCCCGGATGCAACAGACCGTTTACATTTCGCTGAGGGCTACCGCAGCACTCGGGCAGACGCTGATGCAGGTTTCACATCCTTCACAGAGATCTGCCTGAAACGGGCTTGCCTTGCCGTCCTGCATCTCGAATACGGTCACAGGGCAGTTATTGACGCACTCTTCGCATCCTTCACATTTTGCGGCATCTACGGTTACCAGCCACATACTTCCTCCTTTTGCAACAAGGCTAAAATTATATTCACCAATAATATGTTCGAGCCAATCTGCTCCTTATGCCTCGGCTTCTTCCTTAACGCCGATAGCAACTTTATACAGCACAGTAAGCACCAGCAGTCCGATTGCCCAGACCCCGATCGAGATCATGATCTCAGGCATCGTCGGCCAGTATTCGGTTATCCTGTCAAACATGTTCGGAATAAAACCGCCGAGGACAAATCCGAATCCTTTATCTATCCAGAGAGAAATAAAGACCGCAGCTGCAGCCACTGCAAGTGCGCTCTCATTTTTACGGACATCCGGGAAAACCAGCAGAACCAGTGCAACTACAGCAAGAATGCTCGATGTCCACATGAGCGGCACCAGCTTGCTGTATCCGTCATACCCGGCAAACAGATACTGGAAGGTATGCATATGTCCGGGGATATTGCTGTAAAAGGCAGTAAACAGTTCGAGGCCGATGAAAAAGACATTGGCAATCATGAAGTAGGTAACGATCTTGCCGAGCGTCTGGATAGCTTCCTTGCCGGGATCGAACTTGGTAAACTTTCTGATAATAAGGGCAAGGAGGATCAGGAGCGATGGCCCTGATGCAAAGGCAGATGCCAGAAATCGTGCAGCGATAATGGCCGTAAGCCAGAAATGCCTTCCCGGCAGACCGGAATAAAGAAATGCCGTAACAGTATGGATAAACGGTGCCCAGACTATCGAAATGTAGATGACCGGCTTGACCCAGCCTGGAGGCGGAGTCCCCTTGCGCTCAGCACCCAGAACCGTCCAGCCGATGATTACATTAAGGAACAGATATCCGAGCAGCACTACCATATCCCAGAACATTACTGAATTGGGTGTTGGATGGAGCATAACGTTCATAACCCTCGTAGGCTGGCCAAGGTCCACGAATATGAAGAGGACGCACATGATGACCGCTGCAATAGCCAGAAACTCTCCGAGGATTACCAGCCTGCCGAATTTCTTGTAGTGGTGCAAATAGTAAGGAAGCACCAGCATAACGCCTGAGGCAGCGATACCGACAAGGAAGGTAAACTGTCCGATGTAAAACCCCCAGGTTACGTCCCTGCTCATCCCGGTAATGCCCAGACCGTAACTATACTGCCGGAGGTAAAAGATGAAACCGACTCCTATCACGGCAAGCAGAGCGAAGATCCATGCCCAGTATCTCGGGCTTCCGCTTAATGATTTTTCAAACATTTTCTCCACCTCCGATCAGATAGTAAATACTCGGCTTGGTCCCGAGGTCAGGTTTGCGCCGTATGGTATATCTTGTCCGTATAATCTCACGGATTTCGGAATTCGGATCATCGAGGTCTCCGAAGAGTATTCCGCCGTTTGATTCCTCAACACAGGCAGGCTTTTTTCCGACAGCAAGCCTTTCATAACAGAGCGTGCATTTCTCGACGACTCCCTTTGTTCTTGTGGGGAATTCAGGATTTTCCTTTGCGATAAAAGGACGGCCGTTTTCGTCCTTGCCGCGCGGGTCCCTCCAGTTAAAACTCCGTGCTCCGTAAGGACACCCTGCCATACAGAACCTGCATCCGATACAGCGGTGCATGTCCATCATGACGATGCCGTCTTTTCTCTTGAACGTTGCCTTGGTAGGACACACCCTCACGCATGCAGGGCTTTCGCAGTGGTTGCAGAAAACCATAAACGGTTTGTCTACGAACTCCTTTGACATAAAATGGTCTTCCTGCCCGGGGAAGGCATGCTTGAATTTTTCGGGCCAGATCCATTTTATCTCATCTTTCGGATTGCCGAAATCAGGAACGTTGTGTATGCTGTGGCAGGCGTCCATCACCCGTTTTATGTCTTCATCCGTCCTGAATTTGCTCATGTCAACAACAAAGCCCCAGCGTTTTGCCGTTAGGGCATTAGGATCGGTAAATACCTGTGAAGCCTCCAGTCTGCTGCTGATCCGGCTGACAACCGGCATGACTCCAATGCCTAACATGGTAGTGAACCCGGCTATTTTAAGGAATTGTCTTCTGTCTATCATGTCTCACTCTCCTTCGGGGCTATATGGCAATCCCAGCAGTACGGCTTCACTGCCATATAGTTGTGGCATTTGTCGCAGAAATCTTTCTTGTTCGAATGACATTTCATGCACGTGTTCTGAAGGCTCATATCGTAATGTTTCCCGGTTGAACTGACAAAGGTCTTTTGTCCGTCACGAACCACCGCATCCCTCCAGGTATTGAGCATCTGCATATGCTCAGCCCTCATATATGATTTCGACTCTACGCATTTCCTTTCCACTTCAGGCAATTTGCTGATTTCTGGCGTATCCAGTTTCAGCTCGAGTTTCGCATTGGCCTTCCCGATATTACTGTAAAAAGGGAATGTTACCAGCGCCAGGAAGACAAGCAGACCGGCTATTATTTTTCCAGTGTCATACATTACTCATTGCCCTCCTTTCCCGGGAGAGGTTCCCCTCGTAGATCAAGCGTCCGTTCCTTTTCTCCTGTCATGATCAGGGCATTGCCGACCAGTTCATGTACCCCGCAGACAGAGACATCAGGGACCCAGTATTCCATGGATGCCTTCAGGGTTGCACGGTCTATGGCGCAGATATTGGAGAGCATATTCACGCCATGCTTGTCGCGCACATGTTTGACCGCATTAGCCCTCGGGAACCCACCCTTCATCCTCAGGTCCATATTTTCAGAGGCGTTCAGTCCGGTCCCGCTTCCGCAGCAGAAGGTCTGCTCCCTGATGGTATTTTCCGGCATCTCGTAGAAATTGTTGCATACGGTTTTGATGACATGCCGGGGTTCTTCAAGCAGCCCCATACCTCTTGAGGTATTGCAGGAGTCGTGATAGGTGACCTTCAGGTGGTCATTCCTGCTCGGGTCAAACTTGAGTTTGCCATTCTTTATTAGATCAGCGGTAAATTCTGTGATATGCACCATTTTTGTGGATCTTGCATTTTCGAACCGTGTGCCGGTAATCGGGGAGACAGGCACCTCAAGAAAGTCTGCAGGTCCGTTCCAGGTATCCATATACTGGTTGAGGACCCTCCACATATGGCCGCATTCACCGCCGAGTATCCATTTGACCCCGAGCCTTTTTGCCTCGGCATACATCTTTGCATTCAGCCGTTTCGCCATTTCGTTGGATGTGAAGAACCCGAAGTTCCCGCCCTCAGATGCATACGTGCTCCAGGTATAGTCAAGTCCAAGTTCATGGAAGAGCATCAAATAGCCCATGGCTGTATACGTACCCGGATCGGCAAAAAGGTCGCCTGAAGGAGTAATAAAAAGTATTTCTGCTCCCTTTCTGTTGAATGTCGGCTCGATCCTGATGCCTGTTATATTCTCAATGTCATCAAGAAAAAACTCAACGCTGTTCTTGATCGTATGCGGCTCAAGCCCGAGATGGTTTCCCTTCATATAGCAGTTGGCAACGGGGCCGGCGATCCAGTCGGTGTTCAGCCCCAGCAGGTTGGTAAATTCCCTCGCCATCATCGTAATCTCGGCAGTATCAATCCCGTACGGACAGAAGACCGAACAGCGGCGGCACTCAGTGCACTGATAGAAGTAGTACCACCACTCTTTCAGGACATCATAAGTAAGTTCACGGGAGCCGGCAAGGCGGCCCAGCAGTTTCCCCGGAGTTGTAAAATATTTTCTATACACAGACCTCATGAGCTCAGAGCGGAGCACCGGCATGTTTTTCGGATCGCCTGAACCGATAAAGAAATGGCACTTGTCAGCGCAAGCACCGCACCTCACGCAGATATCCATAAAAAGTTTGAAAGAGCGGTATTTTGAGAGCCTGTCAGCCATGGCCTCAAGGACAGTGCCTTCCCAGTCTTTCGGCAGTTTCCAGTTTTCCTCAGAAGGGTTCCAGTCGCGGGCATTGGGGAACTCGACAACATTCAGGTTTTTTGCCTTTGCCCCCCAGCAGAACATCCCGGGCTTGATCTCAACCGGCGTATCCATCCAGTCAGTCTTTTCAGGGGTGTAATCGATCTGTTTAAGCAGCTCATCTGGTTTTGGAAGTTTCGCCATTGTCACTCCTTCTCGACTGGAACGCCAGCCGACTTCATTTTATCCCTGAATTCTTCTTCATACTCGTCATAGGTATGGACATGGACAGGGTAATTCCATGGATTGATGTGTCTTACCATGCGGCTGTTGTTCGCAAGGTTCCTCGTAGGGCTCATAAAGACCCCTCCGGCATGCATGAGCTTGCTGAACGGGAAATAGGCAAACAAAACGCTTATGAGAAACAGATGGATATAGAACATTACCCCTATCTCTCCAAGCACAGCACTCGGCGGGCTGAAGCTGATCAGCCCTATGGCAAGCTGTTTGACCCCGACAATATGCACCTTGAAAAAATGCCTCATCAGCACACCGGAAAGCCCGATGCCGAGGATCAGGAAGAGCGGGAAGTAGTCTGCAGCAAGGGATATGTATTTTATCTGAGGCATCAGGACCCTTCTCAGAAAGAGAAACGTTACAGCGCCAAGAAGAACAATATCGGTCATATAAAGAAGGGGAACTCCTATCTGCAGAAAAGCATCAAGACTCTCCACCAGATGGATTACTGACGGCACCTCTTCAGAAAAAAACCTGAAATGCCTGATGAGGATTATCAGGAATGAGTAGTGAAAGGCAAGCCCTGCCAGCCAGAGGAATTTTTCCGACCCGTAGACTGCCTTGCCGTCCTTCATCTCGGTCTTCAGGTTTCTGAAGAGAGACCTAAAAAAGAAGACCTCGAGCGCCATCCTCATGAGAACGCCGGTGGTAGTTGAAGGGTTTTCGATCTTGTTCTGTTTAATCCACGGGAGCGATTCCTGCTGTCCGCAGGTTGTCGGGATCCGGAACGGCACCGGTGACCTGCCCCACTGCACAACGCGGTAGATAAACCCTGTGATGAAAATGAAAAGCGCTGCATACGGAATAATTACTCCGAAGAGTAGCTGCAGGTTCGCTGCCTGAACTCCTATGAAAGCGAGCAGGACAAGAAATACCACAGCAATGAAAGGTAATGCTATTTTCATTGTGTTGCCTCCTTTCGTTTTATGTCAATGAAGTTATGTTCCTGGGGATCTGCCTCATCATCATCGACCTCGCAGATCAGTTTTGCGCGCTGAAGCAGCCTGAACGTCCTGCTCTTCACCTCGTTGGCCCTGATGTCATACAGCTTCTCGCGGCATTTCATGAATATATCAAACGACAGAAGGACCAGATCGTCTATCCGCGCCTCTATCTGACGTATTTCAGCAGAGGAGGGTGTTTCCTTGGACGCACCTGTAACCTCTGTAATAATCTTTTTTAACTCAAGGAGAAAGGAAACAGCCTTTGAGGGAGAAAAGTCCTGCACTGCACGTATTCTGATAATATTGTCGAGAAAATTTGATACCCTTTCGGTATCCATCTCGGATTTTATCAGTTCACCGTAGATGTCTTCCAGCCCCTGCAGGATTGTAGAACCCACAGGATTGGCAAACTGATTTTTTTGATTTTTCAGAAACTTCGCTGTGTCTGGAGGATAGGTCTCCAGTATAATCTGAAACCATTCTTTTAAAATGGCTGATTTATTCTCGAGTAAGATATCCGCTAATTTCATTTAAGGTTAAGAGAACCCCTATAAACCAAGGATTGAAAAGCACATCCGGAACAAAGATTTTTCAAGCGTCAGCTATCAATTAAAAAGAAACCAGTCCGGGCAACGGAGCATGGGTACTCCCCACTCCCGCTGCCCGTTTTTCTGCCTATACGCAGCCAGTCGGCTTCGGCAGCCCTGCATACTTGCATGCCTGCTTCGCCGGTCCGCCCGGATACAGCTCATACAGATACTTCGTGTTGCCCTTCTCAGGCC
>JBBIUL010000145.1:0-6323 GCA_037440265.1 Nitrospira sp.
GGAATGCAGCACAGCTTGAGATGGTGAAGCGGGGGAAGATGCACGGCTATATGCGGATGTATTGGGCTAAAAAGATACTGGAGTGGTCTGCGTCACCTGAACAGGCTCTGCTGACCGCCATATATCTTAACGATAAATACGAACTTGACGGAAGGGACCCGAATGGATATACCGGCATTGCCTGGAGCATAGGCGGGGTTCATGACAGGGCATGGAATGAGCGGATGGTATTCGGCAAGATACGGTATATGAGTTATAACGGCTGCCGCTCGAAATTTGATGTTGATGGCTATATCCGCAGCATGCAAAAATTGTGAGCCGTAAAAAGAACGTTCAGAAAGAAGGCAAGTCTTTTTTTAGTGGCAAATACCTCAAAAGCAAAGATGTCTTTTGCTATTTTGTGCTCCTTTGAGACTCTCAAGTCCTGAATATTTTTGCAGATTTGAGAAGATTTTTTGCATAACTGCAAAAAATCAAAAGAACAATTCTTTTATTTTCGAATAGTTACAGCTGGCAAAAATCCTGCAAGCATACGAATAAAGGGGGAGGTGTTTGCTATGAAAGCAATGCTTATGAAGTATTCTGTTGAGAATTTATTGCCTGCGACAATGTTAAAGCGGCGCACAACCTGTAGTTTTACTCTGGAGCCGGCAGATGAATGCCCGGACAATACTCACTATGGTAAGACATATATTTGTCCTTTTACCCTTGAGTCATGTCTTGAGTCAGGGATTGCTGAAAAAATGAACTGACAAAGCACTGCTTTGGCTTGTTTCTGTTCCTAACTCAATTAATGCACTTTGGTTTTCTCTAAACGTGGGAACCAAAGTGCAGTGTCTGTTTATCCCGATTGACATAAGATACTAAATTTAGTACTTTTATCTATAGTGAAATACATATATGATTCTGCCGTCGTTTGTTCAAGGAAGAGTAAGGTCAGGCTCGCATGGGCATTCTGAACTTTTTCAAGGACAATACCCTTGACATCCAGATAACTAAATATGAAGACCTTTCTCTAAAAAAACCGCAGGACCCGTCCATAAAAAACTCCCTTGGCGACCTCTATTTAAAGAAAATGGCTATTGAAAAGGCCTCTCAGAATTACCGTGAGGCAATAGACCTTTTTCTGAAACAGCGGCTCAAGGAAAAAGCGATTGCGGTGATCAAAAAATCACTTTCACATGATTTATTTAAGATTGCTGTTCTGGAGGAGATTGCAGACAGTCTTATCGACAAGGGTTTTACAGAAGATGCGGTTGCACTTTATGTTCAGCTTGCCAGGCAGAAACTAAATACAAACAGACCTCTTACAAATGATATCTTCAGAAAGGTCCTCCAGATCGATCCTGAAAACAGTGAAGCACTTGCCTTTTTTCAGAAAGGAAAAAGGTCTGCCGAGGGTATTGAAGAAGACTTGGTAACTCCTCCTTCCACAGCGGAGGAAAAAACAGATAGTGCGGTCCATATAAGCATCGAAGACGTTCCGGCCCCGGAGTATATCCAGACAGGAGCAGATATTGAAAAACCTGTTGAAAGTATTGATACTGACCACCGAAAGAATATTTCTGAACAGAAAAAATCTGCAACAACAGAAAAATCCACAAAAACAGGAGAAACCGTTTCTCCTTCACTAAAAGACAAATTTATCGTGGTGGCAAAAGAAAAGAGTAACCTTGAAAATATCATCCTCCAGCAAACTGATTTAATCAAGCAATTAGAACGGGACAATGCTGATATTTCCATGAGCCTCAAGAATATCTCGGAAGAAAACAGCAGGCTCAAGGAAAAACTTTTGGACTTTGATGTGCTGCGGAATATGGAGATTTCGGAGCTGAGAAAAAAGATTGAAGCCCTCATCAGTGATAACAAAAAACTGCTTCAGGAAAAAGAGCTGATCCTAAAGAACCTTGACCGTGACCAAAGAAATATTTCACTCGTAGA
The DNA here is from genome assembly GCA_037440265.1 of Nitrospira sp. Classification (GTDB taxonomy): domain Bacteria; phylum Nitrospirota; class Thermodesulfovibrionia; order Thermodesulfovibrionales; family UBA6898; genus JBBIUL01. The sequence goes on from JBBIUL010000145.1 coordinate 1,942, forward strand.
CGGCAGGAATATTAATGCTCTCATAAAGGAAAAGCAGGAACTTGAGGATGAGCTAAGAGCACTGAGGGCAGCACTCGGCCAGCAGGAGCCCTTTGGAGACAATGTCAGCCCCTTGGAGGCAATTGAGAGTTTTGCGGATGTGGCTGTGGAAACGGACGAAGAAACCTTACATGCACAAAACAGTGCGTTGCAACAAACGATAGATGAACTGCGGGCCATTATGGAAACGCGAGAAGCAGAGATGTCATCGTTGGCAGAGAAGCTTTCTGATCTGGCCGGGACAACAACTGAACTCGAAGAACTCAACTTGAAACTAAGAACCTATGAAGAACAGAATGCCGAGCTGAAGACTGATATTGACGAACTGACTACGTCAATGGAAGGAAAGATAAAAAATATAGAAGAGCTGAATGAAAAGATTTCCGAGCTCAGCAGCCTCCTTGAACAGAAGGATGTCGAAGCATCACGCGAGGTTCCTCTCCTGCATGCAAAGATCAATGAACTCACAGCTTCGCTCGACCAGAGGATGGAGGATATTTCATTTTATTCAAAAGAACTGGCAGATCTAAACGGGAAGGTTACATCTTTACAACAGGAGCTTCTTGACAAGGAACACCTTGCCGCGGAACTTTCTGCAAACAAAACACAGGAAGCAGAACAACTTTGTGCAAGAACAGATGAATTGGTGAAAACTCTTCAAGCGCTTGAAGCGGAGAACGGGAATCTTCTGGAGGAAATAGCAGATACCAAGGGACGGATGTCCGAGTATACAAAGTTTTATGAGGAAGCGGACGGTCAGAGGCAAAAACTTGATGAAGAACTGTCAGCGCTGAAACTTGAATTTGCACAGCAGCAGGAGGAAATACGCGCACAGATCTCAGAGCTTCAGGAAGCATTACGCCGCAAAGATCAGGAACTTGCTGAAAAGAATAGCATTAACGAGAACCTCTCAGAAGAACTCCGAGGGGCACACAGTTCACACGAATCTGCACTGAAGGGTATTGTAGAAGAAAATAAGAGGCTTCTTGAAGAAATAACAGAGACGCAGGCAAGGATTTCAGAATACACGAAGTTTTATGAAGAGGCTGACGGTCAGAGGCAGATGCTCGAAGAACAGCTTGCAGCCCTGAAAGAAAGTGACCTCGGCGTAGAAAAAGACTTTAGTGAGAAGCTGGCCGCTGCAGAAGCAAAAAACAATGAACTGCAGGCACTCCTTGATGACAAAGAGAAAGAGGTATCAGATGCTGCCTTTCGGCTTGAAGGCACTCTGGCACGGTTGCAGCACACAGAAGCTGACCTGGCCTCTATCCGGGAAAGGAGCGTTGAAGCCGAGCAGACTCGCGATGCCCTGAAAACCGAACTCAATAAGATACGTGAGGAAAATGATTCCCTGAAACAGCAGAAGAGAGAGGCTGAGGAGGGGCTTCTGAGAGAGATCGTCTCGCTTAGGGAAATGACAGAAGAGAAGCAGATCCATCATTTTCTGGATATGCTGGAACTAAAAGAAAAAGAACTTGCAGAGACAGGCGCACAGCTGTCAAATGCTTCAGCAAGAATGGAATATGCTGAGGCGGAAATGACATCTGCCCTGAACAGGGCTGATGATGCTGAAGAGACCAGAGACGCATTGAGGACAGAGCTTGATGCGGTCAAGGCAGAGATTGCCTCTCTTCAAAAAGAGCAGGCTGATAGTGATGCTATAGCAAAGCAGCAGATTACTGTTTATGAACAAGAGATCACGACGTTAAAAGAAGAGATTGCTGAACTCAATGCCTCTGCAGGGGATGTACTCAGGAGAGAAGAATTCAGCGATATGCAGCGGCAGTTTATGCAAAAGGAGAGTGAACTGCATGAGAGGATTAATAGCCTTGTCAGTGAGATGACTGCAAAGGAAGCTTTGCTTTCAGAACATACAAAGACGTATGAGAAAGAAAAGGCCCAGCTTGAGAGCAGGCTGAGCGAGTATGAATTAATAAACCGGCAGCTTGAAGAAAAAATAGCGATCCAGTCAGAACTTGAAGTTATTAAAAACAAGGTCTCTGAGAATGCGAGGCTTTTTGAGGAATCTGACAGAGAGAAAAAGGAGCTTGAGGAGCAGCTTTCAGAGGCGCTCAACAAGATACTGGACATCGAGAATCAATACCGTAGCATGCTTGACACCCGGCCTTCTCAGGAAGAGGTTGCTGAGATGGAGTCAAGACATAAAAAAGAAGTGGATGACCTTGGCGCAACACTTGCAGTCCTGCAGGCCGATCTCGAGAAACTAAGACACCTGGGGCAGGAGAAGGAAAGCACACTGGAAGCGGTTACCTCAGAAAACACCGCGTTACTCAGTAAGATTTCTGATATGGAGGCTGCTCTCCAGGCTACAGTCAGTGGCAAGGAACAGGAAATAGAAAAACTAAAGAACCAGATAAGCACTTCCTTTGAGCGGATAAATGATCTTGAGGCCAACCTCGCAAGGAGCTTGCAGGAGAATATTGCCCTGAGAAAGAACATCCAGGGCAAACCAGAAACCGAACATGAACCTGCTATAGGTGCGGAGTCTCTGAGCCATGAACAGACAACACGGCAGGAGCAATCGGGCGTTCGCATGGATGAGACTGGGGTGCAGGAAAAGAAACGGTGGATCCCTTATCTTGCCTATGCATTACTGGTTGTGGTTGTGCTTGCTGCAGTTGGGTTTTTGATAAAACAGTATAATACAAGTGCTGTCGCGCCGAAGGTCGAACAGCCTGCCGTTGTGCAGCCATTAAGCTATAAGGAACTTTTTGACACCCTCACACGGGAAAAGGCATTGGAAGATATCAAGTTTCAGGCGACTATGCTTACTGAGTCGTTAATGCAGAAGGAAAACAGCGGAAAGGATCTGCCAAAGTACGATTTCCAGGGATATCATTATTTCAGAATAAACATAAATGCATTAAAGGGTGCCCTGGACAGTGATTTTTTAAAGGATCCTGCAGCCAGTCTTATGCTGTATAACGGCCCGAAGGCTCTTGCTCAAGGATCCGGCATCCAGGTTACAGAGATGAAAACTTTTTACAGGAAAGAGGAGCCGGTTTCAGCGGCGTTCATCGGTGTGTTTTCAAAGGGGACTGACAAGTCGGATCAGCAAAATCTTGAACTGAGCCTGCGTTTGGCCGGCAAGGAATTACGCCTTGCCTGGGAGAGCGCGAAGCTCAGGGCAGTAAACGTCATTCCTTAGTAATAGCCATTTGCAGCAGAATATCAGCCTCTGCCAAAATAATCATCCATGAATATTGAAGCTCTCAGACAAATCGGAAATAAACTGCTGAAGGAAATATCAGCCTTGAAGCAGACCCAGGATATGCAAAATGCAGTCGGATATGGTGCTGCCGGCGACAAGACGTTTCCGGTTGATAACATTGCAGAAGAGATCATCATCTCAGGGCTGAAGGCATTGAATGAGCCCCTTACTGTCGTCTCTGAGGAGATTGGCATTATTCAAATTAATGGCGGCGGGACAAGAGTCGTAATTGACCCGGTGGACGGAAGCAAAAACGCAATTTCAGGGATACCCTTCTATTGTACTTCGATTGCCGCTGCTGATGGCGATACGATGGAAGACCTGGTTCTTTCGTATGTGATAAACCTTGTAAACGGTGATGAGTTCTGGGCTACAAAGGGAGACGGAGCTTACATGAACGGCAGAAGAATGAATGTACAGAAGGATGATATTTTTTATCTTGTGGCATACGAAGCCCAGGTTCCCGGCAAGGACATCAGAGAGATCATGCATTTGATCGGAGCATCCAGAAAAACCAGATGTCTGGGTGCGACTGCGCTTGACCTTGCCTATCTTGCCTCAGGCGCAATCAGTGTATTTGTTGCACCGTCACCGTCAAGGAGTTTTGATTTTGCCGGGGGATATCTCCTCGTCAGAGAGTCGGGCGGCATGGTTACCGATTTTGAGGGAGGGAGTGTCGAACGTGTTAAACTCGACCTTGAGCGGAGCACCCCTCTCCTTGCATCTGCAAACCGGTCTCTGCACCAAAAAGCGATAGAGCTTATCAGGAGAGGGAACTGATTTGAGCAGGGTGATCATCTTTCAGATACTCGCTGCATTGGCAGGCGGGTTTATCGCCAGAAACAAGGGGAGAAATTACATCCTTTGGGCTCTGCTCTGTTTTGTCTTTCCGCTCCTTGTATTTGTAATATTCATCCTTCCGGCGAGGGTTGTGCGGGGGAAAACAAAGCGCTGCCCCTATTGCTCAGGGATTATCGATCAGGATGATCCGGCATGCAGGCACTGCAAAAAGGAACTCCCGATAAATCTTGTCCAATGCAAGGAATGCGGGAGTTTTGTACCTGACAAGGAGTTTTGCATGCAGTGCAACAGGGTGATGAGGAAAGAATAG
>JBBIUL010000146.1:0-6222 GCA_037440265.1 Nitrospira sp.
GGGAACTCAGGGAGACCTCCTATGTTGGAAGCACGGTGAAGGTGATGAACCTTTCCTCAAAAAAGACAATCACCGGGATGCTTGTTGACGAAAATACCGTACGGGTGGAGTTTTAGATGGAAAAGTTAGAGGTTAGAACTGAGAACTGGGAACAGGGAAGTCAGAAGTCAAAAGAAGCAAACAGGTTTTTTGAGTTTTTAGCTCTTCACTCCTTACTCCTTGCTGTCTTGCTGTTCTCCGGCTGTGCTACAACGATCCATGAACTTCCCCCTGCTCCTCCGAAGTATGTGTATAAGGAGGAACGTCCCCAGCGGCCCTCTGTGAATTCGCTCTGGGTTGACTCCGGCAGCATGTTCGAGGACCGGAAGGCCCGGAGACTGAATGACCTTGTAACCGTAAAGGTGATTGAGAACATAACCGCGTCAGGCAAGGCAGACACCAGCACAGGCCGCGATTCTTCTGCTGACTTCGGGCTGACGAATCTGCTCGGCATGAACAATGATTTTAATCTTCATAATGCCTTTTTACTCAAGGATCTCTATAAAGGGGCAAATGTCTTCTCGCCGACGATACAGGGAAACGCCAAGTCGGATTTCGAGGGCAAGGGAGATACTTCAAGGGAAGGGAAACTGATCGGCACGATAACGGCAAAGGTGACTGATGTCATGCCGAACGGCAATCTTGTGCTTGAATCGAGGAAGGACATCACCATCAACAATGAAAAGCAGATACTCGTATTCAGGGGGATGGTGCGGCCTGACGACATCGCAGGCGACAATACCGTGGTGAGCAGCAAGGTCGCCGACGCAGAGATATTTTATGTCGGAGACGGGGTAATCCAGGACAAACAGAAGCCCGGATGGCTCGTCAGAATACTGGACAACGTATGGCCATTTTAAAGAACTTAGAGCTAAGAAGTAAGAAGTCAGAAGTAAGAAATAAGAAAAAATCTTGCTTTGTTCTGATATTAGTTCCTATTTTTTACTTCTCACTTCTCAGTTTAAGTGATGCTGAACGGATCAAGGACATTGCCCATTTCGAAGGGTTCAGGGAGAACCAGCTCATAGGCTACGGCCTTGTGGTCGGTCTTGACGGTACAGGGGATAAGGGTCTTGCAACCATGCAGGGAGTGGCTAATATGCTCCAGAGCATGGGGCTGACCGTAAAGCCGAATGATATCAAGGCAAAGAATACCGCAGCAGTCGTGGTTACCGCAAAACTCCCTCCCTTTCCGAAACCCGGCGTCAGGCTCGATGTCCTGGTCTCAACGCTTGGAGACGCAAAGAGCCTCCAGGGCGGCACGCTCCTTCTTGCGCCGCTGAAGGGTCCTGACAGCAGGGTCTATGCCCTTGCACAGGGTCCTGTTTCGATCGGCGGGTTTGCAGGCGGCGGAGGCGGCACCACCATCCAGAAGAACCACCTTACCGCAGGCAAGGTCCCTGAAGGCGCGATGGTGGAGCGGGAGCCTGAGTTTGTGCTCGGAAACGGCAGCGACATAAGGCTGTTCCTTAACAGACCTGATTTCACAACTGCATCAGAGATTACAAAAAAGATAAACGAAGCGCTCAGGGCAGATTATGCCTCAGCATCCGACCCATCGACCGTGCGGGTAAGAATCCCTTCTGAATACCGGGGAAGGATTGTTGACCTTATCACGATGGTCGAAGGCCTGCAGGTATCAGTCGATCTCCCGGCCCGGATAGTCATAAACGAGAGGACGGGCACCGTGGTCATCGGCGACAAGGTGAGCATACTGCCTACTGCCATAGCGCACGGCAGTCTTACGATAGTGATACGGACAGACTACCAGGTGTCCCAGCCGCGATCATTTGCCCCTGAGAGCGCCCAGACAGTAGTCGTGCCGCAGCAGGATGTTGCGGTAAAGGAACAGAAGGCGTCGCTCATGGAGGTTTCAGGCATGACCCTTGGTGAACTGGTGAAGGCGCTGAATTCGCTTGGCGTAACGCCCCGTGACCTTATCTCGATACTTCAGGCATTAAAGGCATCAGGCGCACTGAAGGCTGAACTGGAGATCATATGATAAAAAGGATTGAGAGTCCGGAATTTATGATCAGAGACGCTCAGCAGCGTTCTTCCGGCTATTCCCGAAACATAGAGGACCTTAAGGGGAGGAACGACCCTGAGGCGGTCAAGGCTGTTGCAAAAGAGATGGAGGCGCTTTTTGCCTATGAGATGATCAAGGCGATGAGGGAGACTACATCATCGGATTCCGACAAAGGCCTTGGCGGAGGCACATACATGAGCCTTTTTGACATGGAGCTCTCAAGACTCTTTGCAGAGCGGGGGCTTGGGCTTCAGGAGATACTCCTCAAAGGACTGAACAGGGGAAAAGATACGAAGGATGGAGGAACAGACGACAGGAAGTCAGGAAGCCTGGAGATTGGGAAACCCGGCAGTACGAAAGACAGGAAGGCCGAAATTCCTGAAAGTAAAGATACGAATAATAATATTTCGGTACAATCTTCCCACCTTCATAACCCCCAGACGTCCGGACTTCCTCTTCCGGTGGACGGGAGGATAAGCTCTGATTTCGGGATGAGAAAACACCCAGTCTTTGGCGACCACCGGTTCCACCATGGCATTGACATTGCAGCACCTGCAGGGACCGACATTTACCCGCTTAAGGCCGGGGTGGTCGTATTCAGCGGTGAGAGGCCGGGATACGGCAATATGGTCGTAATTGACCACGAAGACGGCTATCTTACACGGTATGCACATAACGAGGTGAACCTTGTTAGGGAAGGAGAAAGGGTAGCTGCTGAAACCGTTATTGCGAAAGTCGGCAGCACCGGCAACGCTACCGGCCCCCATCTCCATTTTGAGGTACGGCACAGGGGAGAAAGTATAAACCCGGAAGTTTTGCTCGCGAAGAGATAAAATGACTAAAGATTTTCAGGAAAATGCCGATAATAAAGAAAATAACTCTTTCAGGAGGCGTTCATGAAGATTCATGGGAATAAACCGCCCGAGAGTCAGGGGATAAAGCTTGATATCCAGAAGGTCTCAAACCAGAATGCCAAAGCTGCCCCTGAACAGGCAGCCAGGACAGCCCCTTCGGACAAGGTTGATATTTCGGCAAAAGGAAAAGAAGTTGCCGAGCTGATGGCAGCCGCAAACCAGCTCCCGGAAATTAGGGCCGATAAGGTGAATGAGGTAAAAAAAGCAATTGAATCAGGCAATTATCATATCGATCCGATGAAGATTGCGGGCAAAATACTGAGCGAACTATGAGCACTGCCGAGAGCATCAGGGCAATCCTTGCTGAACAGATAAACGGGTACCGAACACTCCTTGACCTGCTCAGAAAGGAACGTGAAAACCTGATAAGCGTAAACTCCGGAGGCGTTGAGGAGATTTCGAAGGAAAAAGACACGGTTGTCCTGAGATTGAGGCTCCTCGAAGAAGAGCGCATAAGGCTCATAAACAAATTCGTTTCCGAAAACCGCATCTCAGGCGACGTCAGCCTCCAGAGGCTCGGCGAGATTACAGGCGAGACCTCTTTTCTGGACATGAGGCTGCAGCTGATATCACTTGTGCAGGGCATTGCAGAACTGAATGAATTCAACAGGATCCTCATTGAACGGTCAATGAATTTTGTCAGGAATGCCTCTCGGTTCCTTGACAGCATGGGGCTGAATCTCAGGAGCAGGCCAACCGGTTCATCCATTTCAAGGGAGGCTTGATTGTCATTATTCGGTCTTTTTGATATCGGCAAATCAGCCATGCTGGCAAGTCAGACAGCCCTGAATGTCACCAGCCATAATATAGCGAATGTAAACACCCCGGGCTTCAGCAGGCAGGATGTTGTCCTGAGCATCTCCACCCCTGTTTCAGTCAAGGGCGGACTGCTCGGCAGGGGGGTGACGGTCACCGGAATAAAGAGCAACTATGATTCCTTTATCCAGACCCAGCTCCTTGGGCAGCACCAGAATTCAGGGAGGTCGGTTGCCCTTGACAAAACCCTCAGCCAGGTCGAGCAGATATTCAACGAAACCGGAAACACAGGGCTGCTTCCCGCGCTCGCAGAGTTTTTAAACGCATGGCAGGACGTCTCTGTCAATCCGGAGGGCCAGACCCAGCGGACAGTGCTTCTCCATAAGGCCGGGGTGCTTGTGTCCCGGGCAAGGGGGATGGAGCAGGGGCTGGTCGATATCCTGAAAAATACAAACGAAGAGATCGGTGCTACGGTCGACAGGATCAATTCATTAGCAAGGTCAATAGCGTCCCTCAACGAAAAAATACTGCAGGTTGAAGGCGGCGTCAATCTGAACACCGCTTCAGACTTGAGAGACCAGAGAGGCAATCTGATGGCCGAGCTCGGACGTCTTACTGAATTCAGTTATTTCGAATCAGGAGACGGCATGGTCAATATCATGGTCGGTATGAGGAACCTTGTGTCCGGAAAAAACACGAATGCAATGGGGCTTCTCACGGATGCTGCCGGGGCAAGAGGCATATCCCTTGACGGCATCAATATCACCTCACGGGTGACAAAGGGCGAACTTGGCGGACTGCTTGCAGCAAGGGACTATGTTGCTTCAGGCGCGCTCAACGACCTCAGGAAACTTGTAGCGTCTGTTACCAAGGAGGTCAACCTGCTCCATGCCGGAGGGTTCAGCCTTGACGGGACTACCGGCAACAATTTTTTTAATGCCCTTCAGCTTACGGCAACCGGCTCATCGTCCGGCGCTGATATCACCTCTGCGGTTATCTCTGACCTGTCCATGCTTACGCTCAATGAATACCGGGTCAGTTTTGACGCTGCCAGCAATTATTATGTATACAACAAAGACTCAGGCTCTCTTGCAGCATCAGGGGCCTATGTTTCAGGCAATACTATAAGCTTTGACGGCATAGACATAGTCATAACAGGGGCTGTCAGCCAGCTCGATGAGTTCACTGTCAGCCCCCTGACCGCGGCAGTCAGGAATTTCGGCGCTGCAATAAGCAGCCCTTCACAGATCGCGGCCTCTTCATCGGCCGTTGAACTTCCCGGCAACAATGCAGTGGCATTGCAGATAGCAGGCCTGGCGTTCAGTTCTGTTTCAGATATCGGCGGGATGGCACTGACCGATTTCTACCGGGGGATTGTTTCAGCGGCAGGATCGAATGCACGCGCAGCGTCCGACAGCCTGCAGTTTGACGAAAACCTGCTTGCTGAAATCTCGAATATGCGTGAATCCGTCTCCGGCGTGTCGCTCGACGAGGAGGCGGTGAATCTGATCAAATACCAGCGGGCCTTTGAGGCAGGGGCAAGGATGATCAGGGTGACGGATGAACTGCTCCAGGCGGTATTGAACATATGAGAATCACCTCCTCAATGCTTTACAGAGAACTGACCCGGTCTCTTCACAAGGCCCTGGAGGAGACTGCCCGGTACAATAAAATGCTGGCCACAGGCAAAAAAACTGACAAGCCTTCAGACGATGTTTCAGGGACAGTCAACGCGATGGACTATAAGCTCAGCATCAGCATCCGGGAACAATATAAAACCAATATTACCGACACCACCGTATTCTATAAATTTACATCCGGAGTGCTGTCTTCCCTGTCAGGTTCACTGGCCTCTGTAAAAAACATTGCGCTTTCGGCGTCAGCCGGTGCAGAAACCCCGGAGCAGCGGGCTGTGTATGCACAGCAAATAGAACACATGAAGGACCACATGCTGAATCTCGGCAACAGCAGGTTCAGGAACATGCATATCTTTTCAGGATACAGGACCGACACCCCTGCATTTGACAATGCAACATATGATTATCAGGGTGACGGAGGCATTGTCAAAGTCCCTATTGAAAACGGTGTTACCATCGACAAGAACTTTGCGGGGAGCAGCGTATTCAGCGTTGCCCTGAGCGCGCCTGAGGTTCTGCGACTCGGCGACGGGAGGTATGTTTATTACACGCCGGGCGCCGGCACAACGACGAACGTTGAAATCAGGGACACAGACAATGTTACTGTTCTCGACAGTTTCAGTTATTCCAATATAATCCAGGCAACAGACCTCCTGAGTGCTGCAATGAATGCCGGCGACGTCGGAAGAATAAATGCGCTCATAAACCCTCTTGAGAAGGCACAGAACCGTGTGCTCGAGGCCGAGGCAGAAACCGGGGCAAGAATGGCACGGCTGGCTGACCAGTCAAAATGGATAGACCAGAACAACCTTAATATGAAGAACATACTTTCTCTGACAGAGGACGCTGA
>JBBIUL010000147.1:0-6095 GCA_037440265.1 Nitrospira sp.
TTAACGGGATTGAACAGAAGCGTTCAGGGACAATCCCTGTTTCAAATGTGGTCAGCCGTTCAGGGTAGACACACTCTGTCATCCGGTCAAAAAAAAGTGAAGCGTGCTCCGCAGCAAGAAGAGAACAAAAATCCGATAGCTGATCCGCAGCCAAGGACTCATCGCCAAAAACAAACTGATATCTCCTCGACCTTTCAATTCGTGTAATCATGGTCAGACCGCAGGCTGCGCATACAGATACTGCATTGGTTGACCATGCAGTAGTAAAACTCATGCGGGGGCCGACTTCCAAAATGCAGTGAGGCAAAGACGGCAATATGTCAGAGGTTAAGAAACTCTTCTCTGAAAAATTATCAGGCTCAAAGGTTTCAGCCAGAAGCCATCTCAAAAGGTCTGATTCATCGGGCGAAAGGGCACCGGTTGTCTCAATATAAAAACAGTGTTCAGTTCTGATATCCCTGACCTTCTCCGAGCAATGCATCTTCACATAGGAAAGAAATCGTATCCTCTCCGGTTCGTTGAGTGCAGGAGTCTTATAGCGGTAAACCAGCGGCAAATCAGGATCCCTGGCGAGTCTTTCCAAAGACTCTTTTGAAGACATAATCAATGTTCTTCAGGTAATGTCCGAGGTCGAAGATGTCATTCATCTCTTTCGCAGATAGATATTTTCTTACCTGCCTGTCTTTCATGAGGAGTGTTTTGAAATCTTTTTTCGTCTTCCAGCTCGTCATCGCATTCTTTTGCACGATCTCATATGCATCTTCCCTCATCAGGCCTTTCTCAGTCAGCCTGATAAGCACATTCTGAGAGTTGTAGAGGCCATAACTCCTCCTGAGGTTTTCCTTCATCTTCTCAGGGTACACCTGCAGGTCTGACAGTATCCCGGTAAGCCTGTGGAGCATGTAATCCACCAAAATCGTGCTGTCAGGAATGATGATGCGCTCCACAGAGGAATGTGATATATCACGTTCATGCCAGAGGGCGACATTTTCAAACGCAGCAAAAGCATTTGACCTTACAACCCGCGCAAGCCCTGAGAGGTTCTCACAGCCGACTGGATTGCGCTTGTGCGGCATGGCCGAGGATCCCTTCTGTCCTTTTGCAAACGGCTCTTCAGCCTCAAGCACCTCGGTCCTCTGCAAATGTCTTATTTCAACAGCGATCTTCTCCACTGAAGCAGCGATAATGGCAAGCACTGAAAGATATTCAGCGTGACGGTCCCGCTGCACTACCTGTGTTGCAACCGGTTCGGGCTTCAGTCCGAGCTTGGTGCATACCTTTTCCTCTATCGCAGTCGGGATATTCGAAAATGTCCCCACAGCCCCGGAAAATTTTCCGATGCCCACTACCTTCCGGGCTTTTTCCATGCGCTCGAGGTTCCTCTTCGCCTCTTCATACCAGAGCGCGCATTTGAGTCCAAAGGTCATCGGCTCTGCATGGACGCCGTGGCTCCGACCGATACAGACCGTATTTTTATACCTGAATGCCTGCTCCTTCAGAACAGACATCAACGTCTTTATGTCCTTGATAATAATGGCTGCAGCCTCTTTCATCAGAAGAGACTGCGCAGTGTCAACAACATCAGACGAAGTGAGCCCCTTGTGGATGTACCGAGACTCAGGACCGACCTTCTCTGCAACAGAAGTCAGAAACGCGATAACATCATGCCTGACCACCGCCTCAATTTCGTCAATCCGGGCGATATCAAAGCCGGCTTTTTCCTTGATTACCGAAAGCGCCTTTGCCGGTATCTTTCCGAGTTCATTCCATGCTTCGCAGACTGCGATCTCAACATCTAACCATTTACTGAACCGGTTTTCAGACTCCCAGAGCCTTCCCATCTCTCCGCGTGTATAACGTTTTATCATTGTGGTATTCTCCCTTTGTCAGGCATCTTTTGTTGAGGCATGTATTTTATACCATTCGTTCAGGAAAAAAATATTTTTTGCTTCACTGAGCAGTGCCGAAAGCCAGAACGGCAACTATACTCCGTATGCAATCCGCTCTATCAGTGGCAGCGGCAGACCTTCTTTCCTCATCTTTTCCTGGGTCAGCTTGATATCATAAGGGACTCTTACTATTTCAAGATAATTATTTTCCACTAAAGCATATCCTGCCATTGGATTACCGTCGCGGGGTTGTCCGACACTGCCGGCATTTACGATATACCGGTTCTCAGGATTGAGCTGGGTTGCCTTTTTGTGAGTAATCATCTCTCCGGAAGGGAACTGCTCTATGATAACAGGACTGTGGCTGTGGCCGATAAAACAAACCTGAGCAGCAAAACACCTGAAATGCAGCTCTGCATCCTGAATCCTGAGAAGGTAATGCCACTTTTCAGGCTCACAGGGGGTAGAATGGACAATCACAATATTCTTGATTGGTATATCTGCCTTGACCGGAAGGCGGCTGAGCAGCCTGATATGCTCTCCCTGCATTACCTGACTGGTCCATTCAATCGCTGCCCTGGCATGCATGTTAAAACGGCTTAAGTCCGCAAGCCCCGCTGCTGCCATGTCATGATTGCCGGCAAGCATCACGGTGCACTCTGCTTTCAGCGTTTCAACACATGCATCCGGATCAGGCCCATAGCCGACAGCATCACCGAGAAAATAGACATCACGGATTCCCCTGCTCTTAAGGTCTTCAATGACAGCGTTCAGGGCTTCAAGGTTGGAATGTACGTCTGACAGGACAGCATATATCACTATGCCTTCCCGATGGTCCGGGCAATCTTGTCGAGCAGACCGTTTATAAAAGGGGCTGCTTCAGAGGAAGAATACTTCTTTGCAATCTCCAGCGCCTCATTGATCGATACCGCAGAGGGAATATCTTTTCTGTAGAGGAGTTCATAGACCGCACATCTCAGGATGTTTCTGTCGACAACCGCCATCCTGTCCATTTTCCAGTGTTCTGCAGCCTCCTGTATGACGCTGTCGATCTGTTCAAGATGCCGTATTGTACCGGAGACAAGGTCTTCTGCAAACTTCTTAATATCAGATCCCTCATCCTTGTCATTCCAGAAGTTGTCAGGCAATCCGGAATTGTTTTTTTTACCGGTAAAATCACACTGGTACAGGATCTGCAAGGCATGTTCCCTGGCTTTACGGCGGTTCATAGGACTGAAACGGGTAAGGACCAATACGTGACGGGTTTATGAAGACAGTGTTTTATGTCTTTTCTCGTTACTCTGAGCGTGCAACTTTTCAATCTTTTCACAACTTTTTCATGACCTGCGCCATTTCGATTGCTGTTATAGCGGCATCGAACCCTTTGTTGCCGCTCTTGGTGCCGGCCCGTTCCACTGCCTGTTCAATCGTATCAGAGGTGATCACGCCGAATGCGATAGGCACTCCGGTTTCGAGCGATGCCGATGCCACCCCTTTAGAGACTTCAGAGGCAACATACTCAAAATGCGGGGTTGCCCCCCTGATTACGGTACCAAGGCATATAAGTGCATTGAAGGTGTTTTTGGAAGCCAGTTTCTTGGCAGCAAGCGGTATTTCAAAGGCGCCGGGAACTTTCACCACCTCAATATCATCCTCTTTTGCCCCGTGCCTCACAAGGGCGTCAACAGCACCGTCAAGAAGCTTGCTCGTAATAAAATCATTGAACCTGCTTACCACAATCGCAAACTTGAGGCCTTTTGCCTGCAACTCACCCTGAATGATTTTCATATGCCCTCCTTAGCGCTGAGATTCGTTTTATATTTTTATACATTGTTCAGGATATGCCCGAGTTTCTTCTTCTTTGTCTTCAGGTAGATAAGGTTCCTCTCATGGGGTTTTATCTCAATCGGTATCCTCTCTACCACCTTGAGTCCGTAGCCTTCGAGGCCGACAATCTTCTTGGGGTTGTTCGTCATCAGCCGCATTTTCCTCACGCCAAGGTCAACCAGTATCTGGGCCCCTATCCCGTAGTCACGGAGGTCTGCCTTGAACCCGAGCTTTATGTTCGCCTCGACCGTATCAAGCCCCTTGTCCTGGAGTTCGTATGCCTTCAGTTTATTCACCAGGCCGATGCCCCGGCCTTCCTGCCTCATATATAAAATGACGCCCTTTCCCGTTTCACTGATGATCTGCATTGCTTTGTGAAGCTGGTCTCCGCAGTCGCATCTCCTTGAACCGAACACATCCCCGGTAAGGCATTCCGAATGGACCCTGACCAGTACTTCATCCTGCTCTTTGATCTCGCCTTTGACAAGGGCTATATGCACATTGCTGTCAACGTCGTTCGCATATGCAATCGCCGTAAAATCATCGCCGTAATCAGTCGGCAGTTTTGTAGTCGAAATGCGATGAACAAAGAGTTCGGTCCTCATCCGGTAGCTGATGAGATCCTTTATGGTAACAATCTTTATATTGTGTTTCTTTGAAAACTCGATAAGCTCCGGAACTCTTGCCATGGTCCCGTCATCGCTCATGATCTCGCAGATTACGCCCGCAGGAGAGAGACCGGAAAGTCTGGCGATATCAACAGATCCTTCGGTCTGGCCTGCACGCTGCAGGACGCCTCCTCGTTTTGCCCTTAAAGGGAACACATGCCCGGGGCGTGCCAGGTCTTCAGCCTTTGTCTCAGGGTTTATTGCAGTAAGGATCGTCGTGGCCCGGTCAGCCGCTGAGATGCCGGTAGTCACCCCTTTTTTCGCCTCGATCGATACGGTAAAGGCAGTACCGAATGCAGACGTATTGTCATCGGTCATCATGGGAAGCTTCAGTTCATTGATCCTGTCAGGCGTCAGTGAGAGGCAGATAAGCCCCCGGCCGTATTTTGCCATAAAATTAATTGCCTCAGGCGTAACCTTCTCTGCTGCCATGCACAGATCGCCTTCGTTCTCCCTGTCTTCATCGTCAACAAGGATGACCATTTTGCCTTTGGCAATGTCTTCAATAGCTTCATCTATTGAGTTGAATCTGTTTTTCTGCATATCTTGCTGCTCCTTGGTTATTTCATTATAGAAACCCTTTTGTCACGCCTTGTGGGCGCCTTTCAGCAGGGTCAATTCAGCTTTCCTATACAAAACCCTCTTCCCTGAGGGTCTCCATAAATGTTCCTGGTCTTGTTTTATTCAGGAATTTGGCAACATACTTCCCGAGAATATCAACCTCAATGTTTACGGCATCTCCGGCAGACTTGTGGCCGATCGTTGTCAGCATGGCAGTATGGGGAATAATAACCAGAGAGAACCCCCCTTTGAAAACATCAACAACTGTCAGGCTTATGCCGTCTATGGCGACCGACCCCTTTTCAACAAGAAGACCGGTTATATGGTCATCAGCACTGATGACAATCTTATAAACATCCCCGACTGCGTTCTTGGATTTAATCCTGCCTACACCGTCAATATGTCCGGTCACAAAATGTCCTCCGAGCTTCGAGTCCATACGCAGTGAAGGTTCAAGATTTACCTGATCACCTGTCTTAAGGTCACCGAGGTTTGACGATTTCAGCGTCTCATCAGAGAGATCAAACGCAAGGGTGTCCCCTTTGATCTCTACGACCGTAAGGCATGTCCCGTTGATGGCAATGCTGTCACCAATGCAGGCATCTGCAGAAATGGTTTCTGCCTTGAGCGATAGCCGTGCGCCCTTCTCTTTTTTCCGGAGGGAGACAATCTCGCCCTTCTCAACAACCAGGCCGGTAAACAATCAATACTCCTCTTTCATCTCGAAATCAAGCTTCCGCTGGTAATACCCCCAGAAATCAACCGTCTCTGACCACCGGGCATTCACCTTTACTACTTTTTGAACGAGCGTCACCTCAACAGCATTTTTGCTGAGCGGGATATTGAGTTCTTTGGCATCCTCCAGGATTTTTTCTTTAATTGTTTCGAGATTGCCGATCTCTGTTCTTAAGATATCTCTTGTGTGAGAGCCGAGAGTATAATACCGGTAGTAGGGTTTGGCAAAACCAAGTCCTACCACTACAAGCGCTACAAGAATTAATAGAGAAAAAATCCCCTTGATGAACCCCTGTTTTCCAAGAATAATCTTCATTTTATCAGGCTCCCTACCCTGTTAAACCGTATGGAACTAAACCATTCCTTTTCCCTGTCCCAGGAAAAATATATTATGATGGCCTTGCCCTTGACTTGG
>JBBIUL010000148.1:0-6010 GCA_037440265.1 Nitrospira sp.
CCTCTCCAGTATTCTGCAAAACTCTTTCCAAAGCCAACATAAAATCCAAGGGCCTTTTTGTCGTATTCGACATATTCTCTGGTAGTTCTGTAGATGCCGGTGGTGAAGGATACAGGTTTGTCGAGAAACCATGGGTCCCGGAAGGAGACTTCATAAAAAGTGCTTCTCCCACCCAGTTCTCCCTTGATTTTAAGATATTGTCCTTTCCCGAAGAGGTTGCCCTGCGTCAGGTCAATGGTCGCTATGAATTTGTCTACAGAACTGTATCCGCCCCCGACGCTGAGCATGCCGGTCGGTCTTTCCTTGACCTGCACGTCAAGATCAACAATCTTTTCTTCCTGTTTAGGCTTGGGGACCATTTCAACGCTCTCAAAAAAATTCAGGTTGTTGATCCGTTCGTAGCTCCTTCTGAGCTTTGAGCTGTCATATACATCACCCTCATCAAGCCTGAATTCTCTGCGGATGACCTTGTCCCTGGTCTTTGTGTTCCCGGAAACACTGATGAGTCCGACCCTGTATTTGTCTCCCTCCTCTATGTTCAGCATGACCTGAACCGTTTTCGCCGCATCATCAGGCAAAAGGTCAGGTATTACCGAAATCAGGGCATAGCCGTTTTCTGAATAGAGCGTGGAAATCGCAAAAATGTCTTTTTCAAGCACAGACTTATTGAATATGCGGTCCTGAGCAAGAGTAATTTTTTTTCTTATGGTTTCATTATCGAACTCTCTATTGCCGGTGAAATCAACCGAAGACACCTTGTACTGCAAGCCTTCGGCAATTTTGATCTTTATTTCCATATTCTTTTTGTTCTTGTCAACAATGATCTCAGGTTCAGCAATGACTACCTTGATAAATCCCTCATTGAAGTAGAGATTCCTGATGCTGTCAGTGTCTTTTCCCATCTGCTCTTTCTTGTAATAGCCTGAGGAGGTAACAAAAGAGAAAAGCCACCATTCTTTTGTTTCGATGGCCTTTTTAATTTTACGGTCTGAGATGGCACTGTTGCCGTCAATGGTTATTTTCCTGATTTTAACCTTGGCGCCTTCTTCTATCTGATAGGTGAGACTTATTTCATCATCGGAGATTTTCCTGACAACAGGGATAACATTTGTCTGCCAATATCCTTCTTCCTCATAATGTTTGGTTATCTTGTATGCATTATCCTGGATGAGGACAGTATCAGCAATAGCGCCGACGGTTATCGTTATTTTTTCTTTAAGATCAGCCTCCTTGATCTCCTTATTGCCCTGAAAATCGATCTTTACGATTGTCGGCTTTTCCTTGACTTTATAGATAAGTTTGGCGCCGCCTTCAAACGCCTCAATCTCCACTCTTACGTCATCGAAATAACCCATCTTAAAAACAGCCTTGATATCCTCGTTTATCCTGTCCTGAGATACCGGGTCCCCGATTTTTTGGGAAAGTTTGGCTTTCACTGCGCCTTCTTCTATGCGCTTCAGCCCATTGATCTCAATTGCAGTGACTACAGGCAATTCCTGCGCAGCAGCAGGGGTAAAAGATATAAAAAAGAAAAGCAGCAACAGAGCTATTTTTCGCATTATTTTCTCCCGGATATATAGTATATTTGAAACTCGATAAGTATAGCATTTCTGTAGCTCCCCTTGTAAATAGAAAAAACATTTATAATGAGAGCGTTATAGATGTGTAGAAAATAAAAATATCAAGTCAATAAGTAATTATGATTCGCAGATTAATTTTTTTTATTTGACCATTAGATTGCAGGTGTTTTAAGCTGTGTAGCGCCTACATTTCTCTTAATTTAAGGCTTCGGGAAAAAAAACAATAAAGGAGGACTTATGAAGAAGTATAATACGCCGTTGATCGACGACCTGGAAAAAGGTCCGTGGCCGAGCTTTGTCACTGAGATGAAAAAAGCCGCCAAAAACAACGAAATGGCAAATGATGCTCTTGGCCATCTCGAGAAATGTTTCAGCACAAAGATAGGATACTGGAAGCATGGTGGAATCGTTGGTGTTCTCGGATACGGGGGCGGGGTTATAGGAAGATATTCAGAGCTTGGTGAGGAATTCCCCGGCGTAGCACATTTCCATACCGTAAGAATAAACCAGCCGAGCGGATTTTTTTATACCAGCAAGGCATTGAGAGAGATCTGCGATATCTGGGACAAATACGGCAGCGGTCTTACAAACGTCCACGGATCAACCGGCGACCTCGTCCTGCTTGGAACGAAAACAGAAGCACTCGAGGCAATTTTTGCTGAATACTCCTCACGCGGATGGGACCTTGGCGGGTCAGGTTCAGCACTGAGGACCCCGAGCTGCTGTCTCGGCCCTTCACGCTGCGAATGGTCAAACTATGACACCCTCGGTCTTACCTATGCACTCACCCAGGAATTCCAGGATGAGATTCACAGGCCGATGTTTTCCTATAAGTTCAAGATTAAATCCTCAGGCTGTGCATGCGACTGCGTTGCCTCAATCGCCCGCGCAGACATGTCCATCATCGGGACCTGGAAGGGCGATATCAAGATTGACCAGGGTGAAGTTGCTAACTATGCAAAGAACGGCATGGATATCAATGCCGAGATCGTCAATATGTGTCCGACCCAGTGCATGAGCTATGACGGCAAGGAACTCAAGATCAACAACGCTGAATGCAACAGGTGCATGCACTGCATTACCAGAATGACAAAGGCCCTGAAGCCGAGCGGAGAGAGGGGAGCAACTATCTGTATCGGCAGCAAGGCACCGATTGTTGTCGGCTCGCTGCTGTCATGGGTTATCGTCCCGTTCATAAAGGTTGAAGAACCTTATACTGAAGTAAAAGATCTGATCCGCAAGATATGGGAATGGTGGGATGACAATGCAAAGCCGAGAGAGAGAATCGGCGAAGTTATTGAGATGAAGGGCATGAGATCATTTCTTGAAGGAATCGGCGTAGATCCTCTGCCTCAGCAGATCAAGGAACCGAGAAAAGACCCGTTCATGTTCTATACAGAAGAGGATATCGCTTCCTACAAGGCAAAGGAAGCTGAGGAAAAGAAGACCGGAAAATACAAGTTCTAAACATATAAAAATACAGAAGGAGGATATTAGCATGTCTTTACCAGAGAGAAAAACAGATATAGGCCCGCCTAATTATGAGCAGTTCCTTCCGCCTGTCATAAAGAAAAACTATGGCAAATGGAAATATCATGAAGTCCTTTCACACAGCACCATGGTGCATGTTGGCGAGAGCGGAGACAAAATCTGGACGGTGAGGGTTGCCTCCCCGAGGATCCTCGCTACCGATACCATCCGCGAGCATTGCGATATCGCTGAAAAGTATTGCGACGGCTATTTCCGCTACACCACAAGAAACAACGTTGAGTTCCTTGTATCGGATGAAAAGAAGGTGGAACCGCTCAAGAAAGAACTCGCAGACCGCGGCTTTAAGATGGGAGGTATCGGTTCAGGGATTTCTAATGTCGTGCATACCCAGGGATGGGTGCACTGCCACAGCGCCTGTACCGATGCATCAGGTATTGTTAAAGCCATGATGGACGAACTCATGGAGTATTTTGAATCCAAATGGCTTCCGAACAAGGTCAGGCTTGCTGTTGCCTGCTGCGTCAACATGTGCGGTGCAGTTCACTGCTCTGATATCGCTGTTGTTGCAGTGCATACCAAGGTGCCGACCATCAAACATGAAGACTTCAAAAACATGTGTGAACTCCCGACGGTTATCGGTTCATGCCCGACCCATGCAATCAGCCCGGATCCTGCAAACAAAAGCGTCAAGATCAAAACGGAGAAATGCATGTTCTGCGGCAACTGCTTCACCGTATGCCCGCCCATCAGCATCAAGGACCCTGATCGTGACGGCGTCGCAATTGTTGTCGGCGGAAAGGTGAACAGCCTCAGGACAAATCCGAAGTTCTCAAAACTGGTTATTCCCTATATCTCGAATGAGCCGCCGAGATGGCCAAAGGTTGTTGCTGCTGTCAAGCATATTGTTGAGGTGTACGCAAAGAATGCAAGGAAGCACGAGCGCGTCGGCGAATGGATCGACAGGATAGGCTGGGAGAGGTTCTTCTCTCTTACCGGTATTGAATTTACCGTACAGTCCATTGACGACTTTACATTTATGAGAGACACGCTCAGGACATCGTCTACATTTAAATGGTAGGCACGAAAGCACATTAATGATATGCAGGGTATCAGCCGAGGAGGCTGCTCTCCGGCTGATACCCTGCTCAATGCGAACCACTAAACATAATGTGAGGGGAAACGATGGAAAAAGAAGAATTAAAGAACAAGATTTATGCTTTTTGCGAGGCTGCAAAGGGAAAGAAGAAGCTCAAAGAGAAAGATATCCTTAAAGGCGTAGCTGCAGAACAGAATGTGAGCACTGATGAGGTTAAGAAGGCTCTGAGAGAGATGATAGATGTAGGAAAGCTGATGTATTCCTACGGCGGAGGCGCCAGTTCTGTTGAGATACCGAGCGAAGAGTATCTCAGGGAAAAAGGACTTCTGTAACAAAAATAAAAATCCTGGATTACCTTTATAAAAACAGGGAGGTTTCTCCCTGTTTTTTGCTTTTTTGCCCCGGCCTTATACCCTGAAATCCTGCGGAATAGACTATCACAGCGAGTAAACAGAATTTTATTCCAAGGCTGTTTTCCTGTTTTTGTGAATGCCTATAATCGGGTATTACCGGAGGCATCATAGATCAGGCGGATGCTGCCGTCATGTTCCTGCACGGTGATGCCCCGGGACCCAAGCAGCTTAAAAAGCGGACGGCCAAAGAAAAAGAGCTCCATCGGAAGTGTCAGAGAAAACTCAGCAACAGCGCGTGACCGGATCAGTAAATCATAATTTGCGATCTCAGCAAGTTCTTCAAGTAAATCCTGTTTGCCGGCTTGGTTGATGCATGCAGATATCAGGAGTTCAAAGGTTACAGCAGAGCATTTGTCTTCATGAATAAGGATTTGCTCAAGAACCGGAGAGTCTGGGTTAATGATGTCAAAACGAGTAAGGGTGTCCTTACCTATGACATCAAGAAGTTCAGCAGAATCCCAGCATTTCAGGAGCCGGCATTCGAGTGGGCGGTTTTTGTAAATAGTACAGGACTGTCCTGATTCATCAAGTAGGCAGCAGTTCCATCCAGCCCCTTTTCCTGCTATCTTGACAAACTCATAGTTTACGCATTCGATGCTGCCGCTTACTGGAGAGAAAGCCGGCTCTCCTTTTCTGATGGTTATGAGATTATGGTAGCCCAGATGGCCCGAAAGCAGAAGATGTTTGTCCTGCTGATGCACTGCCGGTCCGCCTTTTTTACAGCATGTGCCGCACCGTTCACAATGTGTGATAGTCTTAAACATGGTATTATAGTTGGGTACGTCATTATTGTACCGTTTAGGGAATTACAGAATCCAGCTTCACAGCTGATGCAATGCCGGTCCGCCTTTATTGCAGCATGTGCCGCACCGTTCACAATGTGTGATAGTCTTAAACATGGTATTATAGTCGAGTACGTCATTATTGTACCGTTTAGGGAATTACAGAATCCAGCTTCACAAACACTAAGAACAAATTATTCTTATGAAATCCGGCTATCACAGGATTGTTATTGCAGGCCTCAAGGGAGGTTCGGGGAAGACTACCCTTTCCCTGGGGCTTATCGCTGCCCTCAGAAAAAAGGGGCTAACGGTAGCACCTTTCAAGAAGGGGCCTGATTATATTGATGCCGGATGGCTTTCATCTGCTGCGGGCAGACCGTGCTATAACCTCGATCCTTTCCTGATTACCGAAGAGAAAATCCTTTCTTCTTTTCATGACCATTTCGCTAAAGCCGACTGTGCGGTTATTGAGGGAAACAGGGGGCTTTATGACGGCATGGACGCAGCAGGAACATACAGCACTGCTGCGCTTTCGAAGATTCTCAAGGCACCGGTAATCCTGATCATGGACTGCACAAAGGTAACCAGAACAGCTGCGGCCATGGTGCTTGGCATGCAGAGGTTCGATAAGAAAGTTAACATAACAGG
>JBBIUL010000149.1:0-5973 GCA_037440265.1 Nitrospira sp.
ATTGACTTCCGGCTGCTTCTTGGCGAATGCCTTGAACATGCCCTGTCAGGGAGCAGTACAGGAAGGGAAGGTGTTCTGACAACAGCCTACGGCGGAAAAATGTCTGTCATGATCAACAGCTATCCTGCTATTGAACCGACCGGGAAGACGAGGGGAGCAGTTACTGTCCTGCGGGATATCAGCAGGGAAAAAGAGATAGACCGGATGAAAACAGAACTCATCAGGTCGGTTTCTCATGAATTCAGAACCCCGCTCTCCGCGATTGTCGGCATGACAGAAATGATTATAGAAGGCGATATCGAGGAAAGGAAAGTCAAAAAGTATCTTGGCACCATCCTGAGTGAAGGCATCCGGCTGTCGAGCATGGTGAGCGACCTGCTCAGCATCGCTCGCATAGAGAGCGGCAGAGAAAGCCTGAAGCTGGAGCAAATCGACATGAAGACGCTCATCAACAGCGTTAGAGACGCCCTTTCTCCGCTGATCGACAAGAAAAAGGCAACGGTGCGTTATCATATAGCGGAGCAGGGAATGCTGATAGGCGACGAGGAAAAAATCAGAAAACTGCTTCTCAATTTTATTGATAATTCCCTGTCTTTTTCGGATAATGGATGTGCCGTCGAGATAAACGTTGCACGGAAAAACGATGATATGGTGATCAGCGTCAGGGACAACGGGTGGGGCATTCCGGAGAATGACCTCGCGCATCTTACTGAACGGTTTTACCGCGGGATGCACGGAGAAAGAATCAAGGGAACAGGGCTGGGTCTTTCCCTCTGTTCTGAAATTGTCAAAATGCACGGAGGTGAAATGCAGATCAGGAGCACAATGGGCAAAGGGACTGAAGTGACGGTGACCATGCCGGTGGGGAGAAAAAGTGAGTAAGGTGCTGGTTATCGACGATGAACCGTTTATCCTCATGATGATTGAGGACAAACTGAAAAAGGCGAAGCTGAATGTGATAACGCTCAGGGAAAGCAGAAACGCCGTTGAGGTAATCAGACGGGAACGGCCTGATCTGATAATCCTTGACTGGATGATGCCCGAGCTCAGCGGCATTGAACTGTGCAGGATACTGAAGAGCGATCCGGACCTGCTTGCCATCCCTATCTTTATGCTTACCGCCAAGGGTCAGGATTCAGACGAAAAACTCGGACTCCAGTGCGGCGTTGCCCGTTATATTACAAAGCCTTTCAGCCCGAAATCACTCCTCGAAATGGTGCAGGAAGTTGTTGGAAAAGACAGCGCCTGAGGACATTCTTTCAATCACGATACAGGAACTGAGCAATTCTTATGAAGAGCTCTCGCTCCTCTACCGGCTCTCCGGGGTCTTTTCCGTGCTCAGTGTGGATGAGATCTGTGCGAAAATTGTCCATGAGGCTGCCGGCACGATCGGTGTCAGGACAGCTGCGGTGCTGTTTATTGACGATGAAGACGACAAGCTCTATACCAAGGCTTTTCTTGGCAATTGGAACGCGGAACGGGAATTCCCTGCCGACGAAAACGTGCTGTGGAAAACCCTTGCATCAAAAAAAGCCTCTGCCTTTTGCAAACTCAGCGAAACAGAACACGGGGAGTATTTCCCCGGGTTGTCTTCACTTATGGTCTGCCCGATACTGGGCAAGATAAAACCCCTTGGTGCCCTTGTTGTTGCCGACAAAGAACCCGCAGATGAGTTTTACTCGAACGACTCAAAACTCCTTATGGCCATATCGTCACAGGCAGGCCTTGCGATTGAGAATGCATTTCTTTACAGCGAGCTCGAATTGCTGCTTCTCGGTGCCATCAAGGCCCTTGTCAAGACCCTCGAGGCTTCTTCGAAATGGACGGCCGGCCACACGGAACGCGTTACCGAATATGCAGTGAATATCGGAAGGCACATGGATCTCGATGCCGAAGAGATAGAAAGACTTAAAATAACTGCTCTGCTGCATGATATAGGAAAGATCGCAACCCCCAAGGAAATTCTCAATAAACGTGGAAGGCTTAATGAAGACGAGTGGCAGCAGATGAAGAAGCACCCCGCGCTCGGTGCTGAAATACTCCGTGAGTTGAAACAGTTCAAGGATATTATCCACAGCATCAAGTTCCATCACGAACACTGGGACGGCAGAAACGGCATTTTTGGACTGAAAGAGAACGAGATTCCCCTGATGGCAAGGATACTCGCTGTTGCCGATGCTTTTGATGCACTGACTTCAGACAGGCCGTACAGGAAGAGGAAGGTGAAGGAAGAAGCTGTCAGGGAGATCGTGAGCTGTTCAGGGAGCCAGTTCGATCCTGATGTAGTCAAGGCATTCGAAAAATGCATGAGAGAGGTCAGCCGACAATATTAAAACTGCGGACTCTCAACGGCACACCAAGTGAACCGGTGATCTCCCGGCATTTTTCCAAATCGACCCCTTGCATATCAACGACCGTTGCCTGTACCTCGGGCAAGACTTTTTTTGCCTCTCTGATAAAATCGATTACATCGCCGAAAGAATTTCTGTAGAGCGGTCTGCAGATTCTGTCATAGGTCTCCTGATCATGTGCATCGAGGCTTACCGACATTCTGTCAACAAGTCCTTTCAGTTCCGGGATGATGTCCCTTTTGTGGATGAGATTGGCATGTCCGTTAGTGTTTATCCTGACCTTGCCGCCGTGTTCTTTTATCCAGGATGAGATCTTTTTTACGAGCTCAAGGCGGTAGAGAGGTTCTCCGAACCCGCAGAAAACAATTTCTTTATAATCCGAAGGATTCCCGACAGCCGCAATAATTTCCTCTTCTGCCGGTTCATGGTCGAGCCTCAGTTTGTGCCCTTTGACATAATCCGAGTGAAATTTTATGCAGAAGGAACATTTGTTTGAGCACCGGTTCGTTATGTTGAGGTAGAGGCTGTCGCGGATTTTATAGGCTATTGCGGCCTTGTCGATGTTGGTCCCGATGCCGAACAGCCGCCTGGCGTTTAATGTGGTTATCCTGGCAAGGTCTTCGAAACTGATGCCCCTCAGGCCGGCGATTACGGTTGCCGTATGCCTGATGTATGCAGGTTCGTTTCTCTTCCCCCTGAACGGTTCAGGAGAAAGGTAGGGCGCGTCGGTCTCAATGAGCAGATAGTCATCCGGGACTGCCTGAGCTATTTCCCTGAGCCGAGAGGATTTCTGAAAGGTGACCGGGCCGGCAATCGAGATATATAGTCCCATTGCCATGACCTGTTCTGCCATGTCCATGTCTCCGGAAAAGCAGTGCATGACCCCCTTGGTTATGGAAGACTCCTGCAGTATGCTGAGGGTGTCCTGCTTTGCCTCCCTGCTATGAATAATTGCCGGAAGCCCGGTTTCCCCGGCAAGTTCAAGATGTTTTCCGAATACCTTCCGCTGAACCTCACGCGGCGAGTGGTCATAATGATAGTCGAGACCTGTCTCACCTATAGCCACGACTTTTTTCTTTGTTGACCATTCTCTGAGACTTGAATAAACATCATCGGTAAATTCCTTTGCGTCATGCGGGTGGATGCCGACCGAGGCATAGACCGAATCATACGTTTCGGAAAGCTCAAGGCATTTCTGAACATGCTCAAGATCAGAACCGACGGCTATAAAAGATTCTACTCCTGAGTGCATCGCCCGCTCAATAACAGCATCCCTGTCAGCATCAAACTGCTTCATTTCAAGATGGCAGTGGGTGTCGATCAAAACCGGTGATGAATGATGAGTTCTGAGTGACGAGTTAAAATCTGCTTGTGGCATGTTGCATATTGTCAACGCCGCTGCCGAAGCCTATGCACCGTATTTTTTCAGGCGCCCTGCATTGGCAAGTGCAAGCGGCATGAGATGCACCGTGCGGAAGATGCCGAGTTCGCCCTTTGTGCATTCTCTCTCGGAAAATCCGCTGCAGAGGCTGCCGAGCACAAAAGGGGAATGGATGAGGACAGGCACCGGATGCCAGCTGTGGCCCTTGAGAATGGACGGGGTTGAGTGGTCACCGGTAATGATAAGGACATCGGGCTTCAGTTCGAGTATTGAGGGAAGCAGTTCATCAAACTCTGCAATCCGTGCTGTTTTGCCGTCAAAGTTTCCGTCTTCTCCGTAGGAGTCGACTTTCTTGACGTGCATAAAGAAAAAATCATAATCATTGTAGATCTGCTTCATGAACCTTATTTCATCTTCAACGCTGCCTTCAAGGGGAGGGGTGTCCATTCCGACGAGCTTTGCGAGCCCTCTGTACATAGGGTAGGTGGCAATTGCGATCGCATTCAAACCGAACGCGTCATAAAAGGACGGTATGTCGGGCGTGCCGGAAAACCCTCTCATCAGGACATAATTTGCCTGTTCCTCATTTTTGAGTATGTCATGAGCGAGATTTATGAACTTCTCAGCGATCCTGGATACCTTTTCAGCGTCTTTTGTTGAAGGTGACGGGTACAGAGGCACCTTCTGCTCTTTCTGCGGGTCGGTGTCGCTGATCATTGAAGCGACAGGCTCAAGCGGTTCAGGGAAACGCAGGATTACGGCGAAGCGGTGTTCCATGCCCGGACCGAAGATCAGTTCAGCCTCGTCTATCCTTCCGAGTTCCTTTTGAAGTTTTTCAGTGAGTTTTCTGCTCTCTTCAGTCGGGATCCGTCCGGCCCTCCGGTCGGTTATGACGCCATCCCTGAAAGTGGCGTAATTGCATCTGACGGCAACATCGGTCTTCCTGACCTCCATGCCGAGGCCGAGTGCTTCGAGGATTCCCCTGCCTATCTGGCAGGTCAATGGATCATAACCGAAGAGGCCAAGGTGTCCCGGTCCGCTTCCGGGGGTGATCCCGAGTGATACAGGGATGTGCAGCCCACAGGCTGATTTCTGTGCAAGGGCATCGAGGTTCGGAGTCTTTGCAGTTTCAAGCTCGGTCTTTCCGTTGAGCGGAAGTCCCCCGAGACCGTCAAGAACAATGAGAATGATCTTGGTGTTGTTTCTGAGGACAAGGTCTTTTACGAATTCATGCATGATAAAAAATATTAATCGAAACAGAATGAACTTTGCAAGCTGACCAATCCCGAATAAACCTCGTGCAATCTTCTTTTTAGTTGACACGCGATGCATATGCTATTACCCTATTAGTATATGTGTACCGGATGCTATCCAGACGACATCAATGTTTGTCCGCAATGCAAGCGGGACGATGAGGGCTACAAACTCGGAGAATCTCCTACTCCTTTTGAGGATCTCGGTGACGGCCGTTTGCGATGCCTCTGCGGAACAATCTTTTCTGCCGAACCTGCTGTTCACTCAGCCGACTCAGCCCGGTAAGGCCCTTATCTGAGATTTCTTTCAATAAGTCAACAGCTTGCATTTCTGATAATTGTTCTTGACATTTCTTATTATGAGTCCTTAAGTTATGTGAAAATACAAAAACTGAGGAGGTAATGTGCTATTTCATCAACACTTTGTAAAGACGGCCAAGAGGCTTGGCGGAAAGCTTGCATTTATAGAGCGGACTTCCGACAAAAAAATTGCCTATTCGAAAGCCCTGATCGCATCACTGCTCCTCTGTGAAAAATTCAGGAAATACGAAGAAGGGTTTATCGGCATCATGATACCGACATCCGCAGGCTGTGCGTTGTCAGTCATCGGGGCGCTGATGAGCGGGAGGACGCCGGTCATGATCAATTACTCGACCGGTGCTGAGAAGAATGCCCGTTATGCCCAGATGAAATGCGATTTTCACACGATCATAACCTCTCGTGCACTTCTTGAAAAGATCAATTGCCCGTTTGTCCCCGGGATGGTTTACATCGAAGACATCATGGCTGAGATTTCCGTGGTCGATAAGCTCAAGGCCGCCTTTAAAGCAAAAATGCCGGTATCTTTTATCCTCAACAGCATCCACAAAGGCGAGGAAGACGACACCCTTGTCATTCTCTTTACCAGCGGAAGCGAGAAAGACCCGAAGGCAGTCCAGTTAACGCACAAAAGTATCTCGTCCAATATAGAAAGCTTCAGCAAAGTGTA
>JBBIUL010000150.1:0-5946 GCA_037440265.1 Nitrospira sp.
GAACTGTTTTCTCAAGGCAATTCTCACATGAAAAAGGCCTCTGCGCAGCGGACTGCCCAAAAATCGGCCAATACAGATCTGCATGCAGTTGTTTTCGCCCCTGACAACACCGAAAACATGCGCACCGTCATCAGCCGCTACAAGAATATCCTCGTGTGCGGGATTCGGGGTGCAGGAAAGATACGGTATGCTGTCAAGGCATTGAAAGACAGCCCTGATGTCTATTACATCGGCAATCCGGTCGACCATGAAGGCAGATCAAGGCCAGGGAGTTATCAAAAGTACGTCAAGCATATCATGGCCATAAAGAAGGATCTTAAAATCGCCGATGATATCAGCGGCCTCCTAAGCCTGAAGAACAGCTGCACGGTAATCATCGATGAGATCTATGAACGCAGCGATCAGCAGATAAAACAGATCAGCAGCCTGTTTGACAAGGAAAACATCAAATGCATTCAGATCGTTGGGTGTATGAAATACATGAAAGATCTGATCTACAAGATCGACTTCATAATGGTGCTGGAACCTGATGGTGCCTTTACCGTAGACAAGGCATTTGCACAGACTGTCTGCAAAGTGTTGAACAAATAATCATTACCTTTATGTGCAAACAAAAATAATTTATTTGTACATCTGAGTTGCATTACACCAAGGTCTTCCCGGTAATAAAGGCCTGCAACTCTTTTGAATCTTCTTCCTTCATTTCCACAAATTTTACTCCATAGAAATTCGCACCTCCGGTCCTGGTTGGTGCTTTGCGGGCAACAACAGCCCTCAACCCGACCCTCTTTCTGTTCTTTGGATTAACAAAGAACACTGACAGTGAATGACCGACGCTGATATCCTCAACGCATTGAAACGACATTCCTGTTTCACTGAAATCCAGAGACATGCCGGAATATTTGATGTTGCTCCCGTCAGGCTGGATCGTAATAATTATCCTGAAAACCCGGCGGTAGGGAATTTTGAGAATTTTTGCCAATGCAGAGAAAAAGATAAGCTTGTCAATCGGCACCTGGAATGCAGGCTCCCCACCGACAGATATCAATTCAGCGCCTGGACTGAAATCAGACATAGCTCGTGGCAGAATTACAAGACGAGGAATCTCTGCGATCTGCTGCTCGTTCTTTAACAGACCAATATCCTCGTTCAGACTGTCGAAGCTGTTTCTGGCAAGGATAATGATCATGTCGGGCATAGCTGTTGAATTCAGCAGCAGTCGCACCGTGCTGACTTCAAGGTATTTGGCATTCATTTCTTCAAGATATGATTTTATGATGTTGTGTTCACCATGAAAATCCCCTATGAGCGCAATATTTTTCATACGGTTATATTAATATATTTTGGATGTCTTTTGTGTTTCTTATAAATCAAAAAAGAAAACGCGACAGGGTTTTCCTTCATTCTGTTGAGAACGTACAGGAAAAAGAGTAAAATACTACTTCCTATTATGATTAAACTTTATTTCAATAAAGACAACGGACCTGCAGACGAAGCTATAAGGCAGCTTATTGATCTTGTCGGAAATGTAAGCCATCCTGAACTGGTCCATGAAATGATACTCGCAGCATTGAAGGCAGGACAGGAAGGGATGAACCGTGCTGACCTGAAACTCATGAATTCCACCATGAAGGAAATGCGCTTTACCGGCAAGGTGTTCGGTCCGTATAGCAAGACAAGGAAAGTCACTGTCTTTGGTTCTGCCCGGACAAAACCGGATGAGCCAGTCTATAAGATGGCCTCTGATTTCGGCAGGAAACTGGTTGAAGCAGGGTTTATGGTAATTACCGGAGGAGGTCCCGGAATTATGCAGGCAGCCAATGAAGGCGCAGGGGCCGAACATTCCTTCGGCATAAATATCCAGCTCCCTTTTGAACAGACTCCAAACCCCGTTGTCATGGGAAACCCCCGTCTAATCAACTACAAATACTTCTTTAATAGAAAGGTTGCCTTCCTGAAGGAAGCTGATGCCATAGCGCTCTTCCCGGGTGGGTTCGGCACCCTTGATGAGGCCATGGAAACCCTTACCCTGCTCCAGACCGGCAAGCGAAACCCCATTCCCCTTGTCCTTATCGATGAGCCGGGTGGCACATACTGGACGCGCTGGATACGGTTTTTTACTGACGAACTGTTGTCCGAGGGATATATTGAGGAATCTGATTTCAGCATTTTTGAACACGTTGATTCAACTGATGACGCTCTAAAGAAGATAATGCAATTCTACCGGCGTTATCACAGCATCCGGTACGTACACACCAAATTGGTCATCAGACTGAACTCTGAAATAGATCCTGCATCGATAGGTGAGCTCAATCGTTTGTTTGCGGATATCCTTGTTCCCGGTGGCAGCATAATACCCTCTAGTGCCTTGCCTGAAGAAACTGACGAGCCAGAGATCATACACCTGCCAAGACTTGTTGTTGATTTTAATTTCAAAGACTACGGCAAACTGATTTTTCTGATACGAAGTATAAACAATTACTGAACCCGTCTTTTCTTTTTGCTGCAATGCCCGCTCGCCAGTTTAGGAAGCAGATTACACACTTTATGCAATCCGTCTCTCATTTACCCAAAATACAGTGACTGGTCGCTGTCCACTGAATTATTAATCTAATATTATCAGCACGTTAGCATGTCGTTATTAAGGTAATTTGGAACAATAATTGCATCATCAACAAATGAGAGGAGGACAAAATGGCGATTGCAAGAAATCACCAGGAGAGAATAAAGGTGGTTCAGGTAATCCGCATGATGCTCGAAAGCTCATTCTATCTCGAAATGAAGCTCCAGGAGAGGTTAAAACTCATCAAGATGATGGTTGCAAACAGCACCTGAGCCTGTAAAACAAACAGAGCTGAATCACTATTGCGGATTCGGGTTTTAGTCGGTTACAAACCGTCGGGTAATTATTGTTGTTTTCACTCCGGGCAGTTCCAAGTGCATCGAACAGCATGAATCTCAATAAAACGTTTTTTCTGGGGAGCATCCTCTATAGTATCTCAGAATAGGTTCACAAAAAAATGATATGCCATAAGCAGCGAAAGTGCAAGTTTCAATAAAACCCCTGTTACAAACCCCAGGAAAGACCCCAATGCAGATTTGATCGCAGTGCCTGGCTTTTGTCCCTTTATTAATTCTCCGGCAAAGGCACCCAGCATCGGTCCTGCTATAATGCCGAGTGGAGGGAAAAAGATTATGCCGATTATCAGCCCGACAGAACATCCCCATATGCCGTATTGTGTGCCTCCTAATTTCCGGGTCCCGTAAATCGGGACTAGGTAGTCCAAAAAAGAGACTAAGATTGTAGCGGCTGCAAAGGTCAACAGAAAATTGGTGCTGAATGGGTGTCTGGAGCTGAATTGAAGCAGCAATAAACCGGCATAGCTGAGCGGTGGTCCGGGAACTGCAGGCATAACACATCCGATCACGCCCGCCGCCATAAACACCCCTCCGCTTACAAGAAGGACTATATCCATCGCACAATAAACAACAGACAGGAATTGCTCATATTAACCCCTCAAGATCAGGTAGCTGCATCGCACGTCAATCCCTCGGATGTTCTTTCCGGTATTTATACGGCCTCTGTTTTAAACCGTTTTTGCCCCAGATGCCAAGTTTCTTTTCACGAGCTTCTTTCTGCGCGGCCCTTAACTCATTGATATATTTTACGTTGGGCGGAAATGTATACAGAACAGCATAGCCGCTTCTAAGCATCTCTTCATTTATCATTTTTCCTTTTGTTGTCCAGGCATAAGCAAGGATTCTGCCGTACTGGTCTCTATCCTCAACATCGCACTCAATTATAACGTTCCAGGATGACAAATCAAGCATTTTTTCGAGATGTTTTCTGGAACGTTCTCCCCATGGCCGCTGGCCGATCTCCGGGGTATCGATGCCGATAAGCCTGATCTTCTCTGACCTGCCGTTGACAAGAGCATACATTGTATCCCCGTCAGATACCTTTTCAACCCTGGCAGCAGTTTTTTCAACAGCTGCAGCTATTCCATAACTCCATGCGATTACAGACAAAAAAATTATTGTCCCGTTAATGGCGAGAAGCAGTCCTCTCTGAATTGTCCTCATTGATTATTATAAGATTTTTGCGGGGCTTATGTACCATTGACAGGGAAATCATAGCGCAGTCCTGATTAAAACAGATGAGGACTGATAATCATCTCAAAATGTTTTGCTGCAGGCAGGACAATATATTATTACCCTGCCCGCAGCAATTGTGGATAAGGGGAACATTTAATACATCATTCTTCCATATCCCATACCACGCCTGCTGTAAGTCCTGTCCTTCCAGCATTCTCTTGCAGCAGTCTGGCCTTCACGGAAACAGTCTGTCCTGCTGTAGCGTCTCTGGTCTTGCTGAACTCTGCAATTTCCATGTCCCGGTCCAACATTCAGTTCAGCAGCTTTCTCCTGGATCGTCTTTCTTCCTTCCGCTATCTCTTTTTCAAGCAGATCGATCTTTGATTTGTCAGCGTCAGGTGTACGATAGAGTTCCATGAGTTCAAATCTCTTATTATGAAGCTCTTTCCTCAGACTTTTCGTTTCATTGAAGAACTTCTGCTCATTTGCTGAATATGACTGATCAGACGACCTTAGTCCCCACGACCCGGCAAAGGCAACTGCTGAAACCAGCAGAACAGACAAAACAACCATCAATGCATACATTTTTTTCATTTTCTCACCTCCTTTCTTTTGTCCATCTAATTGTGGTTATAGGTTATCTGCTAAATATGAATTGATTATGAAGATATTGTTCTGAATCTTTTTCTTTTGACTTAACCAACTGTCAGCTATATGCTGATGATATGCTTGGCTCTGATACAAACACAGATGATTTGGCACAGCGGCTGAAACAAATTGTCTCTGCGCTTTCCCTTGACATTGGCCCCAGATGTCATATCCATGCCGAAAAACTGGAGAAAGCTGCCGTATATATAGAAAATCAGATGCATTCATACGGGCTCGCTCCTCAACGGCAGTTTTTTTTGGCCAACGGAAAGGAATATTCCAATGTTTACACAGAGGTAAAGGGGACTGGGTCAACAAATGAAATCATTGTTATAGGAGCCCACTATGACACCGTCTGTGAAACGCCGGGTGCTGACGATAATGCAAGCGGCATAGCAGGGATGCTTGAAACAGCACGGCTTGTCGCAGAAAACCCCGCTGTCAATACAATCCTCTTTGCTGCCTTTTCCCTTGAAGAACCCCCCTTTTTCAGGACCAGTCAGATGGGGAGTTATGTTTTTGCCGAATATTTGCACAGGTGCAATACAAACATAAAGGGCATGATATCACTCGAAATGATCGGGTATTTTTCAGAAAAAGAAGGCTCGCAATACTACCCTATGCCTTTGTTCAGATGGTTCTATCCGGATTCCGGGAATTATATTGCTTTTGTCGGCAATCTCCGCTCAAAGAACTTTGCAAACAGTTTTACAAAACTTTTCAAGTCATTTTCTTCTGTGCAGGTCGAGTCCCTGAATGCCACATCCCTTGTCCCTGGCATAGATTTTTCTGACCATCTATCTTTTTGGCGCTTCGATTATCCTGCGTTTATGATAACTGACACAGCATTCTACAGGAATCCTCATTATCATGCACCCTCAGATACCCCTGAAACCCTGGACTATGAGAAGATGTCTCAGGTTGTACTTGGCATTTATAATACCCTCAAGCATATATAAAAAAGGCTCCTGCACCGTTTCCGGTGCAGGAGCCTCAGGGGAGGCTGTAAATGTTTTCAGGGTTTAGTGTTTTGCCTTTGCCTCTGCGGTCTCTGGTCTTGCCTTGCCAAAGCTGCCGACTACATCTACCACGTAGCCAAGCGCTGTCCCGAACACCGAGCCAAGCACGATGCTGACCGCCCCTACACAGAAGATCCCGAGGATTATCCCTACCACCGTAAGCATCCTTACTATGGTCGTTGCC
>JBBIUL010000151.1:0-5945 GCA_037440265.1 Nitrospira sp.
TCAATATAGCCGAGAATGATATCTGTTTCAGGGTCGTCGATAAAATATTCGATAAAATCTGTTTCATTGAGGTCGGCCTTGTTGCCGAGGCTGATGAACTTTGAAAAACCTATGTTGTTGCCGATGGCCCAGTCGAGGATTGCAATCCCGAGGGCCCCTGACTGGGAGAAGAAGGCAAGTCGCCCCTTCGGCAGCATTCCTGCAGCAAAGGTGGCGTTGAGGCTGACGGATGAATTTATCACACCAAGGCAGTTGGGACCGAGCACCCGTATGTTGTTCCGGCGGACAATCGACTTCAGTTCCTCCTCAAGCAGGATTCCCGAAGACCCGGCCTCCTTGAATCCGGCACTTATGATCACTGCTGATTTTATTCCCTTTGCAACGCAGTCCCTTACTGCCTGCGGCACCGCAGGGGCAGGGATGGCGATTACTGCAAGGTCTATGTCTTCATTGATGTCAAGGACGCTGCCTTCAGCCTTTAAGCCGAGGATCTCGTCTGCCTTCGGATTGACCGGGAATAACCTGCCGCCGTATTTGAACCTTTTGATATTATTGATCGTGGCATAGCCGACCTTTTTGGTATCAGAGGAGGCGCCGATAACTGCTATGGACTTTGGATAAAAGAGAGAGTCAAGCACAATAAAATCATACTAAAGAATGGTGGTTATGACAACATTTCTGTTGAGATAAATCATTCATCAGGTTAATATAAGTCATTACTGCTACAGGAGGACCAGATGGTTGTCGGCAAGCCATTCTTAACGGTTGAACAGATTCAGAATAAAGTAAAGGAACTGGCGGACAGAATATCAGAGGATTATAAAGGAAAGGATCTTCTGGCAGTCGGGATTCTGAAGGGAGGGTTTATTTTTTTCAGCGACATTGTAAGAATGATAAAGGTCCCGCTGGTTATCGATTTCCTGCTTGCTTCCAGCTATCTGAAATACAATACGACCGGTGAGGTCAAAGTGCATTATGACATCAGAGAAGAGATAACCGACAAGGACCTGCTTCTTATTGAAGATATTGTTGATTCAGGGATTACGCTTAATTACCTTAGAGAGCGGATCCTTTTGAGGGGGCCGAAAAGTCTGAAGATTTGTACGCTGCTGGACAAGAAACAGAGAAGACAGGTTGATGTCCCCCTCGATTATGTCGGTTTTGAAATCCCTGATGAATTTGTTGTAGGCTATGGACTCGACTATGACAATAAATTCAGAAACCTTCCGTACATTTCCATATTCAAAAAGACCGCATAAGGTTTGGAGGTAGCAACATGTATGAATTGACGATAGAAGTCGGATTTGCTTCTGCCCACCAGCTGAGAGGATACAAGGGAAAGTGCGAGAATATGCACGGGCATAACTGGAAGGTGCAGATAAACGTTACCGCAGAGAAGCTGAATGATATCGACATCGCCATTGATTTCCACGACCTTAAGAGGATCGCGCGGGAGGTTGTTTCGCCGCTCGACCATGCCTTCCTGAACGATATCTTCCCGTTTACCGAGAAGAACCCGTCTTCTGAAAATATTGCCAAATGGATTTATGACTCCATGGGCAAGAGAATAAACGATGACAATCTGCGGGTTTCTGCGGTAACGGTATGGGAATCGGACACTGCCTCAGCCTCTTACTATGAAGATTGATACCGGGTTTGCCGAAAGTGTCGTTTCCCAGGCGCTCAGACAGGGAGCAGACCAGGCAGAGGTTTATATGAAAGCATCAAGGCACCTGTCAATCGAGGTCAGGAAACAGGCGGTTGATTCTTTTGCCTCATCCCATAGTTATGGCTATTCGCTCCGGGTCATCAGGGACAGCCGTCTCGGGTTTTCTTATGCCACCAGCAATGATGAGCAGCATGCGGTAATAAAAAATGCGCTGGAATCGGCAGCATGCACCGACAGCGATACCTGTCTTGATTTCCCTGATGTTTTGCCCCGCAGGACCGTTGATGTTTTTGATCCTGCCGTTGAATCTATCGAGGAAGAGTACGCTATACAGAACATTATGGCCCTTGAACAGGCTGCCTTTCTTGAGGACCGGAGAATCACCAAGACGAGAAAGGCTTCGGGAACGTTTGTCTCTTCTGCTCTTGCGGTTGTCAATTCAAAGGGCGTTCTTGAAGCATATGTTTCAACATCATGTGCTGCCCAGGTTATGGCGGTTGCCGAGCAGGGCGATGATAGCCAGATCGGCTGGGATTTTCAGGGCAGCAGGTTCCTGAAAGACATGAACTTCAGCGAGATCGGGAGGAATGCGGCACGGAAGGCAGCCAGGCTGCTCGGTGCCAGAAAGATCAATGGCTTTAAAACCAATATTATACTCGACAGTTCTGTGGCGGCTGACTTTCTGGCTGTTTTTTCATCCTCTCTTTCTTCTGAGTCTGTTCAGAAGGGCAAGTCTCTTTTAAAAGGCAAAAGGCATGAAAAGATCATAAGTCCAAAAGTAAACATAACAGACAGCGGTATTCTTCCCGGGAAACTGGGGAGCAGGCCGGTTGATGATGAAGGGGTGCCGACAACAGAGAAGATGCTGGTACAAGGCGGGGTATTGCACGGTTTTTTATATAACACCTGTACTGCCAGAAAAGACAAAGTTGTATCGACAGGCAATGCCGTGCGTGGCGGAATTTCAGTGCTGCCGTCTGTCGGTATTACAAACCTGTTTATCACGCCGGCTGCGGGTATTGACACTGTAGCAAAAGATAATCTTTTTAGTTCACTGCACAGCGGATTGTATGTGGTTGACGCTATGGGAGTGCATACTGCCAACCCGATATCCGGTGATTTCTCTGTCGGCGTTACAGGGCTCTGGATTGAAGGCGGAGAGGTTCAATTCCCTGTAAAAGAAGCGGTTATGTCCGGTAATATCCTTGATTTCCTGGATACCATAGAGACGGTTTCGGATGATCTGAAGTTCTATGGCAACATAGGTGCGCCGAGCCTTATCATTCCAGGAGTTGACATCAGCGCCTGAGAGAAGGACGGACGGTTATATACGAATGGAGGAAAACGCAGGGAAGATGAAGGTTGCAAGGTATTACGGCGCAGATGATATCCGCATTGAGGAGATGCCTGTTCCCGAAATCGGGCACGGAGAGGTTTTAATGCGTGTTGAGGCAAGCGGAATCTGCGGAAGCGATGTGATGCACTGGTACAGGGCCGGCAGGGGTCCTGTTGTACTCGGCCATGAAATCTCCGGTGAGATTGCGGCAGTCGGAAAAGATGTTTCAGCATATAAAGCAGGAGACAGGATTGCGGTTTCTCATCATGTCCCCTGCAATACCTGCAGCTACTGTCTCAACGGGCATCATACAGTGTGCGAAACACTGCGGACCACCAATTATTATCCTGGAGGATTTGCTGAATATGTGAGGATTCCGGCCATAAATGTCGACAGAGGCATCTATAAACTTCCAGAGAGCATGTCCTTTGAAGAGGCGACATTTATAGAACCGCTGGCATGCGTTTACCGCGGCCAGAGAATAGCCGGCACAGGCATCGGCAAGAGTGTGCTCGTCATCGGCAGCGGCATTTCAGGGTTGCTGCATATACAGCTTGCAAGGGTGTTTGGTGCGTTCATTGTTGTTGCTACCGATATAAATCAATACCGGCTTGATGCCGCAGAACGGTTTGGCGCAGACGCCGTTATAAGTGCGGACAAGGACATTGCCGAAATCTTCAAACAAATAAACGGAAACAGACTCGCTGATCTCGTAATACTGACAGCGGGATCCGAGGCCGCCATTCTTCAGGCTTGCAATTCTGTTGACAGGGGAGGGACAGTACTTTTTTTTGCTCCTGCCGGCAGTACTAACGACATCCCTATCCCTCTGAACAGGCTTTTCTGGAGGAACGAGGTCACGCTGACATCCTCATATGCAGCTGACTACAGTGAGCATATGGCTGCCATGGAGCTCATCAGGCAGAAGAAGGTGAATGTGCTGGATATGATAACGCACAGACTGCCTTTGGGCGAGACGGCAAAGGGGTTTGGTCTGGTTGAGAGCGCCCAGGAATCGATAAAGGTTATTATTAGACCGTAAACAGAGATTCAGTTTCTTCTGAAGCTCCATATTGCATAAACGGAAAGAAAAAATAGCAAGGAGGAATTTTATATGGATTGGGGACTTGAAAATCGTCTTTCAAGGATAATAAAGCCTGATGGAAGGACTGTAATGCTTGCAGTTGACCATGGATATTTTCTCGGACCAACCACAGGACTTGAAGATGCCGGGGCCACGATACGGCCTCTGCTGCCTTATGCTGATGCCCTTATGCCTGCGCGGGGGGTCCTGCGTACTTCTGTTGACGCATCAGCGGACGTCCCGGTAGTTCTGCGGGTATCCGGCGGCAACAGCATTCTGGGTGAGCTTTCAGAAGAGGGGATCACCGTTGCCATGGAGGACGCCATACGGCTGAATGTGTCTGCGGTGGCGTTGTCTATTTATGTCGGTTCTCCCAATCAGAAGCAGACACTCCTGAATCTTGCCAAACTGGTTGATGAGGGACAGCGATACGGCATCCCTGTGCTTGCGGTTACAGCTGTCGGGAAAGACATGGTGAGGGATTCCCGGTACCTTGCCCTCTGCTGCAGGATAGCGGCTGAACTGGGCGCCCATTTTGTCAAGACATATTATTGTGAAGGATTTGAAAAGGTGGTGAACACCTGTCCGGTCCCTCTTGTTATGGCAGGCGGAAAAAAGCTGCCTGAGCTGGAGGCCCTCAAACTTACCCATAAAGCCATCAAAAAAGGTGCAGCGGGGGTAGACATGGGACGGAATATTTTCCGTTCAGACGATCCTGTGGCAATGATTCAGGCAGTAAGGGCTGTGGTGCATGAGAATGTCTCGCCGCAGAAAGCGTATAATCTCTATGAAAGCATCAGGAAGAGCAATATAAAAGGGAAAAAACAGGGGAAGCGCTCTCGCTGAGACAGTATAAAATATGCTCTTAAACGACAGTGCTTTTCTTGACATATCTCTGAAAAGCTCTTTATAATTAATGCTTGTTTATGGTCTTTTAAAAAATGAAGATTCAACTGGAAGATATCCCTGATGAAGGGCTGAGCCTTGATCTGGAAGAGAAATTCGATGTAGAGAACCAGACTCTTGTTTCTCCGGTAAAGGCACATCTGGAGCTGTCAAAAAACGGGCCGGAAGTCTCAATTAACGGCCGCATTGAGACAGAACTGAAACTCCAGTGCAGCAGATGTTTGAAAATGTTCAGCAGGCCGATGGATGTTCCGATACAGGTGGTATATCATCCCATTGAAGAGATTACTGCTGAAAGACATGCCCTGAAGGACGATGAGATGGAAACAGGATTTTATACCGGCTCTGTTATTGATTTGCAGGATGTCCTGAAGGAACAGGTCGTGCTCAACATCAGCATGAAGCCTCTCTGTGATGAGGCATGCAGGGGAATCTGTCCCCACTGCGGCAGTGACCTGAACAGCCAGGAATGTTCATGCGAGAAAAAAGCGGCTGATCCCAGGTTTGAGGTTTTGAAGAATTATTTTGAAAAACGAAAGGAGTAAGAATTGGCAAATCCAACGCACAGACATTCAAAGTCAAGAAGAGACAAGCGGAGGGCCAACTGGAAGGGCCAGTCTCCCAGCCTTGCACAGTGTCCTGAATGCAAAGAGATGAAACTGCCCCACAGGGCATGCAGCAGCTGCGGAACGTATAACGGCAATAAGGTTCTCGAAGTCGTAGAAAAATAGGCATGAGGGTTGCTCTTGATGCTATGGGAGGGGATTATGCCCCCTCTGTAAATATTGAAGGCGCAATCGAGACCATTAATGAGACCGAAGATATAGATGTTATCCTTGTCGGCGACGAAGCACAGCTGAAAGCCGAGCTAAGGAATAAAAGGGTTCCCTCTGACCGCATTACCATAGTACATGCCTCCCAGGTTGTTGAAATGCATGAATCTCCTTCGA
>JBBIUL010000152.1:0-5872 GCA_037440265.1 Nitrospira sp.
ATAGTGCCTGCAACGGTCTGGGCATTCGGATAGGAATCAGGCGACCTGAATGAAAGCGGTTTTGCCTTGTAGCTGGTGCTGCAGGCAGTCACATATGCCAGTGTAATGATAATAACCAGTAAATTATTGAGAGTTCTCATGCTGATCTCCTGTGATTACATATAACGAAATATGTTTACAATTTCATTATATCATCTAACGGAGGGACTGTCTTTTGCAGACGGCGGACCGGGATAAGGGCTATCTGCCCGGTGCGAAGACAATGCCCGGAAGTTCAGTTGCGGGTCCTTCCCTGGAAGGCCCTACGGCAGTGACCCGGTAATCTCTTTTCACCGATGTGTTTTCTTTATCGACAAAGGTTGGGATCTGCGTCTCGCCTATCAGGATATAATCAGTTCCTTCGGATTTTCTGTAGACCCTGAAACCAGTGACCCAGGTCTCGGCGGGTTCGTCCCAATAGAGAAATATCCGGTCAGGGGTCGCAAGGGACTGAAGCCTTTTTGGTGCGGATGGTATGAAATCGAACGGGTTCACCGTCAGCTCAGGCGAAGGAGCCCCTTCGTTCCGTACGGGAGTGTCCCTCAGGCTCCGAATGGTGTAATAAACAGGCTTGCTGGTGGTGAATATGTCTCTGAAGGTGTTCTCCGACAGAGGGGATCTGTTTACCGGTGTGATCCCGTAATTCCCTTTTTCATAACTCCTGTAGACATTGTACCGGACAGGTCCGGTGCTCTGCCACGACAGGAACAGGGCATTCTGCTCAGCCCTGAACGTTACGGAAGCGGGAGGTGAAGGCGTCTCCAGAAAGGTTACGCTGATGATGTTCGAGTCGCTGCCGTATACCGCCGTGTGGCTCTGGGATATGATCTTATAGTCATATTCAGCACCGGGAGAAAAGCCAGTGTCAATATGGAGGCGTTTATCAGGCGGCAGATGCAGAAGTTTTTCAAATCCCCGGTCCTGTCCCGAGGACTTCAGCAGAATAAACCCGGCAATAGTGCGCTCAGCAGCTTTGGGAAAGTCCCAGAGCAGATAGAGCTTGTCTTCACGGTGAATCGCGCGGAGGTTTGAAGGTGTTTGCGGTTGTTCAAAGGCCTTGAGAGTCGGATCGCCTTTTTTCCCGCAGGAAACTGATATGAAGAGCAGAAGAAGCAGGAAAACCGGGCTGAAGAAGATTGCTCTTGTTATTTTCATAGTGGCGCTCTGTTTCATTTCAGCAGGTTCTTATATCTCCTGATCTGTCTCGCAACCTCTGAAGGCGCGGTGCCGCCGTATGAGGTCCGTGACTGTACTGATTTTAGAGGGTCAAGGGCAGCAAAGATATCTTCAGAAATGGCGGATGAGAATGTCTTCAATTGCTGTAAAGACAGGGACAACAGATCGGTCTTTTTGTCAATGCAGTGCATAACTATCCTGCCGGTTATTTCATGAGCTTCCCTGAAGGGGACCCCTTTTCTTACGAGATATTCGGCAATATCCGTTGCAGTTGAAAAACCTTCCCCGGCAACAGAACGCATTCTATCGGTATTAAACCGTATGCCGGGCAGCATATCGATAAGCACTTCAATGGAGAGCTTTACCGTATCTGCGGTATCGAAAACAGGGGGTTTGTCCTCCTGCATGTCGCGGTTATACGTAAGCGGAAGCCCTTTCATTATGGTGAGAAGCGACATCAGGTTCCCGTATACCCTGCCGGTTTTTCCGCGGATGAGTTCTGCGACATCGGGATTCTTCTTCTGCGGCATAATGCTCGAACCGGTAGTAAAATCGTCCGATATCTCTATAAAGCCGAATTCACCGGTCGACCAAAGCACCAGTTCTTCGGCAAGACGGGAAATGTGCATCATGAGAATGGCAGCATTTGAAAGAAATTCAACGGCGAAGTCCCGGTCGGAGACAGCATCAATGCTGTTGCCTGATATCTCGCCGAACCCGAGTTGACGTGCAATATACGTTCTGTCTGTCGGAAGGGTCGTGCCTGAGATAGCGCAGGAACCAAGGGGCAGCACGTCGATACGCGTCAAGGCACCTTCGAATCGGTCTTTGTCGCGCTGCAGCATCTCAATGTACGCCATAAGGTGGTGGGACAGGAGCACCGGCTGTGCCCTCTGCAAATGGGTATAACCGGGCATAAGTGCGTCTCTGTGACGCTCGGCAATCTTCAGGAACGCATTCTGGAGTCTTTTCAGCGACAGGACAATTGCGGACGATTCTTCCCTGAGGTAGAGGCGAAGGTCCAGAGACACCTGGTCGTTTCGCGATCTCGCAGTATGAAGCTTTTTGCCGGCTGGCCCGATCCTCTTTGTCAGTTCTGATTCTATGTTCATATGTACGTCTTCAAGGTCTTTCCTGAATATGAATTTGCCCGACTGAATGTCTCGGGCTATTTCCTCCAGCCCCTTGATGATTGCCCGGGCATCTTTCTGAGGTATGATCTTCTGTTTGGCGAGCATGCCTGCATGTGCAATGCTCCCCCTGATGTCATGCAGGGCAAGACGGCTGTCGAAAGACACTGATTCGGTAAAAGCGTCCACGATCCCGGATGTTTTCTTTTTGAATCTGCCTGCCCATGGTTTTTTCATATCAATAAAAGGTCGTCCCTGAAAAGATAGTGCATTATTTGAACCCCATCCTGTTCTGTTCAAGCTGCCTGATGACATAGTAGATGAGTTCGATGGTGTTGAGGGAAATCGGGCCCTTCACTACATGGGAGGGCAGTTCGCCCTGTATAAATTCGAATGTCCCCTCAATCCAGTTGACAGCCTCGATAAGGATTTCTTTTGCATGTTTTACGATAATCTCCGTAAGCTGTTCTTCCGTGAAGAAATTCAGTTCAATCAGCCTTTGGGTGAACGGGACCTTCATGGTCTGGCTCTGGAGCAGGGCCGATTTTATTTTCCCGGCTTCGAGCATTGATCCGTTGTGCAGGTATTCGCCGAGGCGTTCTCCCGGTTTGTTTGATGACACAAAGAGTATGCTTCCTGATTCAAGATAGACTTTCTTTTCGACGCCTGCGTTGGATAATACGATGGTGCCGGTCTTTTTGCACAGATCGATCCATTGAAGAAGATCGGTAAGCCCCATTACAGACAAGTCGCCTTTGATCGAAGCCATCTAAACTCCAGTGTATAGTATAATAACAGGATGAAAGAAAATCTCAATAATAATATGATAAATCAGCCTATAAAGCAACTGCAAAATACGATTGATTCAATACTGAAAGGCAAGGAGAAGGCAGTAAAAATGGCTATCGTTGCCCTCCTTGGGAGGGGGCATCTCCTCATACAGGACGTTCCCGGCGTCGGAAAAACCACCCTTGCATTTGCGCTCGCCAGGGCGACCGACTGTTCGTTTCAAAGGATACAGTTTACCAGCGACCTGATGCCGACCGATATTATCGGCGTGAATATTTTCAATCAGGAGACGCGCGATTTTGAATTCAAGCCGGGCCCGGTTTTTTCGAATATTGTGCTCGCAGACGAAATCAACAGGACCAACCCGAAGACCCAGTCCGCGCT
Source organism: Nitrospira sp. (assembly GCA_037440265.1). Taxonomy (GTDB): domain Bacteria; phylum Nitrospirota; class Thermodesulfovibrionia; order Thermodesulfovibrionales; family UBA6898; genus JBBIUL01. Next base: position 3,519 of record JBBIUL010000152.1, read on the forward strand.
CCTCGAGGCGATGAATGAGAAAAAGGTGTCGGTCGACAGAAAAACCTTTGCCCTCCCTGAACCGTTTATGGTCATAGCTACCCAGAACCCGGCTGAATATCACGGAACGTTTCCCCTGCCGGAAAGTCAGCTCGACCGTTTTATGATGCATATCAGCATCGGGTATCCGGCCCCTGAACATGAGAAGATGGCGGTTGCGGAGCAGACCAGTTTTAAGCGGCTTGAACAGATAGAACATGTTGTTACCAAAACAGAGATCCTTGCAATGCAGGATGCTGTCGAACGCGTTGCTGTCGACGATAGTCTTATGGATTATCTGATGCAGATCATTGCGGCAACGAGAAACCACGACAAGATACGGCTCGGTGCCAGCACGCGCGGGGCCCAGTTTCTCCTCAGGGCCGCACGGGCCCATGCCTATTATGAGAAGAGGGACTTTATCGTGCCTGACGACATCAAATCACTCGCTCCGCTTGTGCTCGGGCACCGGCTTATCATGAAGGCCAGAAACTTCCTTTCAGATGCTGAGATGATCATTCATGAAATAGTGGACAGGCTCCCTGTGCCTGTATAAGTCCATGCGGCCGACAAAAGAGGGCATGAAATTCCTGATTGCCACCTCCCTCATAGCGGTTGCAGCAGTCAATACCGGAAACAACCTGATCTACCTTATCCTCGCCCTCATGCTTTCTTTGACGTTAATTTCCTTTGTCCTCATGCGCATAAACCTGTCGGGGCTTTCCCTCAGGGTGACCGCCGCAGCCCCTCTCTTTGCCGGGGAGCAATCGCCTGTAGTGATTACGGTGCAGAACAACAGGCGCAGGTTTCCTGCTTATTCAGTGTCTGTCTTGACACCGGACAGCGGTCCTGTGTTTTTCGGACTGATACCTGCCGGAACAGCTGAAAACAGAGAGCACATCATCTCATTCAAAAGAAGGGGGTTTTGCAGCTACGGGGAGTTTACGCTGGAGAGCAGCTTTCCGTTCAGTCTGTTCAGCAGAAGGAAGACGGCATCCATAACCGGCAGTGCGCTCGTTTATCCGGCACTCATGGACGTTGATGCTATTATTCCTGCTGTTCATGCCCATGGAGGCGGACCGGCAGCACGGACGGCATTGCACGGTGATGAATTATATTCCTTAAGAGATTTCAGGCACGGAGACGATTGGCGGCAGATACACTGGAAGTCTTCTGCAAAGGCATCCGGGCTATTGGTAAAAGAATATGCTTCTGAAGAGTTCAGGAAGGCAACGATAATTATCGATAATGTTCTGCCATCCGAGACGGAAACCTTTGAAGCGGCTGTTTCGCTGGCTGCGTCTCTGTCTAAATATCTGCTGGATGATGGATACATCGTCAGGCTGTTTTCCTGCAAGAAGATCGTTCCGTTCGGTCTCGGGGACGAGCAGCTGTTCAGGATACTTGATGTCCTTGCGGTCATCAGGGAAGAGCAGGAATGGGAATGCCCTGCATCGCATGACCGGGAAGGGTTCTCAGTGCTTGTCCTTAAGAACCGGAGGTCGCCGCTGAGCAGATATGTCTCATCGTCCGACCTGGTGATATATGCCGCTGACCTATAAGCTGATGACCGCAATGCTTGCCTTCACAGGGTCCGTAAGCCTTGTGACAACAGGCCAGATGAACCCCCTTGTGCTGTCAACCGCCATTGTCCTGTTTTACGGATATTTCCGCTTCATGAAAGGGTATCTGCCAGCGCCGAAATGGACCGTCGGCACCTTTTCACTTATGACACTTGCAGTATTTATCGTCGACTCCATGGTCATTACAGGAGATACCTTTCTTGCTGTTGCTCATCTGACAATTTCATTTCAGGCGATCAAGAGTTTTGACCTGCGAGAACCCTGGGATCATCTTCAGGTGTATTTCATGGCGCTGCTTCAGCTCATCATAGCGTCTGAACTGACAAGCTCCATTGTGTTTGGCGGTGTTTTTCTCTTCTTCATCGTACTGCTTGTGACTGCAATGGTCTTTTCCCACTTCCTGAAGACGGGATCGCTCGGCAAATTCAGCATTAAAATGCCGGTCATCCTGATCTCTCTGTTCACTATCGCTGCCACTGTTCTGTTTTTTGTAGCGGTGCCGCGAACCCAGCAGAAGATGTTCGGCAAGGGGCAGACAAAAAAAATAAAGACAGCAGGGTTTTCCGAGAAGGTCGACTTCGGCGCCTTCGGAGAGGTAAAGATCGACCCTACTGTCGTGATGCGGGTTGAAATGGATACCGGGCTCAATATTCCCTATTACTGGCGCGGTATTGCCATGGATTATTTTGACGGCACGTCGTGGAGCAACACCGGAGGGAGGGGAATGCCGGTCAAAAAAATCGACGAAACGTT
>JBBIUL010000153.1:0-5871 GCA_037440265.1 Nitrospira sp.
GTATCGAGGTCTATTATCCTGGCAAGCGCACCTTTATTGATCACGACGTCGTTCAGCACCAGGTTTTCGAATATTTTCTCTCCGTTTCTGACAATCCGTGCATTGAGCATGAGCCGCTGTTCAACAGAACAGGCGCCGGAAAGCACCTTGTCTGCTGCATCGTATATTTCATCCCTGTTGACCTCTGTTATGAATCCCATGCTGCCGAGATTTATTCCAAGGATGGGGATCCCCTTCTCAGCCACAAGCCTGCTGACACTGAGCATTGTCCCGTCCCCGCCGAGGACAAAGACTGCTTCTGCAAGTTCGAGAAGGTCATTTCTGGCATACCCCTTTATGCCGAGGAGGTCGGCTGTTTCCCTGTCTATAAACGCTTCACACCCCTTCTGGTTTAACCAGGGGATAAGTTCCCTGAGTATTTCAGCCGGTTCATTTCTCCCGGATTTACAGATTATGCCAATCTTTTTCATTGATACCTTTTATTGATATGTCACGTCTTTCGGAAGCGGTTGTCTCGATTGTTATCCTTATCGCATCATCAGGAAGGTCTGCCCCAGCCCTGTCAGCCCATTCTATGACCGAAACAGAATCCCTGCCGATGCAATCCCATATGCCGGCATTGCGGATGTCTTCCTCTCCTTCCAGGCGGTAAAGATCAATGTGGTTAAAAAGAGGGTCCGAATGGTACGCTGCTATAATGGTATAACTGGCGCTGGTGATATCCTTCCGTTCAATCCCAAAGGCATGGGCAATTCCTTTTACCATGGTAGTCTTCCCGGAGCCGAGGTCCCCGTACAGAGCGACGATATCACCTTTTGAAAGCATCTTTCCAATCCTGAACCCGATGGCTTCTGTCTCATCCGGGCTGCTGCTTGTCAGTCTCACTCACTATCCCTTTAATAATATCGATTTTGCTAATGATGCCGACGAGCTTGTCAGAGCTTAAGACAGGAAGCAGGTGTATGCCCTTTTCAGACATGATCGTTGCAATGTCCTGCAAGGATGTCTCAGGGTTCACTGTTATTACCTTTTTTGTGCATATTTCTGAAACCCTGGTGGCTGACATGCGCTTAATCTCCTCTTCAACAGAGCGGAACCCCTCAAGAGGGATAAATGCATCAAAAAGCCTGAGCATCGTAGGGATATGCAGTCGTTTGTTCTGACGTATAAGATCGTTCTCCGTAACAATGCCGACAATTTTATTGCTGCTGTCAACAACCGGGGCGCCGCTTACACTGTTCTTGATGAAAAACCTTCCGAGTTCTTCAATCGTTGTCTCAGGCGATACCGTGAGAACATCGGTGTTCATTATGTCTTTTGCTTTCAGCATAGGTCTCCTTTAAAATAGTTCAACAATTTTAACATGTTAATGGGGGTACTTGTGAAGCACTATTTCACTGTCTTGCGTTTATTCAGCATAAACAGTGCTTGATCGGGTCTGTTCCTATCCCTGATTTGTTGTGTTACAGTAGAATTACTGAAAAATCATGCATGAAGACAGGATAAAACGAGCACAAGAGGCCCCGCCGGAAGAACTCTGGAAACTGCTCCGGAGTGATTATTCTGACATTCTCCCGTATGCCGTACTGAACAGCAGTCTGAATGAAGAAATGGCAGTATACATTGCAAAAAAACGGCATATTCCTGCAGAGGTGCTCGGGCATCTCGCAAACGACATTCGTTTCAGGGACAGCTATAAGCTCAAGCTTGCCATCTGCAGGAACCCGAAAACACCACAGAAGATTACCCTGTCGCTGATAAAGTTCCTCAGGATTTTTGATCTCGGTGATTTGACAAGAGACCAGCATATCGCGATCAGCATCCGTCAAAAAATAGAGCATGTACTCATCGAAAAAATACCCTCGATGCCGTCCGGCAATATGATTGCGCTGTCGAAAAGGGCAAACAGCACTATTGTTTTGGCGCTTATGGGAAAAGGAGACAGGAAAGTGATACAGGAATGCCTTGACAGCCCCTCGCTGACCGAGGGGGATATATTCAGGGCAATTACAAGGGCTGACATCAAACCAATGCTGGTCAGAACAATCGCCGTTCACCCGAAGTGGTCATTGCGATACCATCTTAAGCTGGCCCTGGTCAGGAATTACCACACACCCATGCTTCAGGTATCAAACTTTATCAGCGAGCTGAAGACCAGCGACCTGAAAGAACTTTATAACGACGAACATGTCTCTCTGTCAACAAAGCCTTTTCTGTTCAGGGAACTCCGTGACAGAGGAGTAACCGCTGAAACGGAAGACGAGGAAATATATGAACTTCAGGATGAAAATGATACCCCTGATAACAGGTAATATTCTTTTCACAACAAAGATAAATTTCCCTGCACTTCGAAATCAAGCGTGTTCTTCAGTTTAATAGTGCCCTGTCCTTGCAGGATCATATTTATCCCTCAGTGCGTCTCCCAAGAGATTAAAGCACAGTGCAGTAACTGCAATCATAAGCCCCGGCGGAAAGACCATCCATGGCGCGGAGCGTATGAACACCCTTCCGGTACTGATCATTGATCCCCAGCTAGCATCAGGCGGCTGAACTCCAAGCCCGAGAAAACTCAAAGCGGCTTCAGTCAGGATATATCCTCCGAGTTTTAATCCGGCCATTGCAAATGCAAGAGGAAAACACTGCGGCAGCACATGGATAAACAGCACCCGGGCATTGCTGCAACCGATTGCTTTTGCTGCGTCGAGAAAGACCGATTCCCTCAATGAGAGGACGTTTCCTCTGATCAGCCTGGCAAAAGATGCCCATCCAACAGCGGAGAGTGCAATGACAACAGTAAGAACCCCCGGCGGAAACAGGACAGAAATTCCTATGGCAAGCAGCAGTGCAGGGAACGCAAGGACCAGATCCACAAAGGACATGAAGACAGTGTCGGTCTTCCCGCCGAAATAACCGGACACCAGTCCGATTGTGAGCCCTGCAGACATGGAGATCAGAACTGCCAAAACCGAAATCCCGATAGAGATTTTTCCCCCTTGCAGGGTTCTTGACAGGATATCCCTGCCTTTGTTGTCAGTCCCAAGGAGGTGCTGCGCCGAAGGAGGATGCTTGATCTGGTCAAGGTCTATGCTGTTAGGGTCATACGGAACAAGCACAGGTGAGAAAAGAGATGCTATAAAGACCATGATGATGACAGCTGCGGACAGCTTACCGGTCAGTCCCATTGATCCTCACCCTGGGGTCAATAAAACTGTAGGCAATATCGACAACAAGATTGATCAGCACAAAAACAATAGTGCCGGTTATTATGCATCCCATAATAACCGGGTAATCTCTCTTGATTATACCTTCCATAATAAACCTCCCCATGCCGTCCCAGCCGAAAATGGTCTCAGTAAGGACAGCGCCGTTGAGATAGCTGCCAAGGTCAAGCCCGACAACAGTGACTACCGGCAGCAAGGCATTCTTCATGATGTGCACCGCGTATATGCGGGTTTTGCTGATGCCTTTGGCCGTTGCGGTCCTTACAAACGGCATCAATCCTGTTTCAAGCACTGCAGTCCGTGTAATCCGTGCAAAAGATGAAACAGAAGGCAGTGCGAGGGTGACTGCAGGCAGGACCATATACCTGATGTCTCCGGTGCCTGAAGGAGGCAGCCATTTCAGATAAAGACTGAAGAAGAGCATCAGCATAAGGCCGCTCCAGAAAACCGGGACACTGAGGCCGGCAATCGAAAGGACCGAAATCAAGCGGTCTGCAAATCTGTTTTTTCTGACCGCTGACAGGAACCCAAGCAGTATTCCGACAGGGACAGCAATAAACATTGCACCCGCAGCAAGCTTCATGGTATTGGGGAGCTTGATCATGATTTCCTCGCTTACCTTTCTGTTCGTATAATATGATCTCCCCAGCTCGCCGTGCAGGATAAGATTAAGATAACCGGCATACTGACTGATGGTCCCTTTGTCCGAACCGATCTCCTTTCGCAGTTTATCGATAGTTTCAGGACTTGCCCTTTCACCAACCATGCTGTATACCGGCTCGCCGGGCAGTGCCTTGGTCAGAAGAAAGGTTATGAAGGTGATTCCGAGGAGAAGCGGAACAAGCAGAATGAGCTTTCTTGCGACATATCCCGTCAAAAAGCAACCTCTGTGCCCTTATCCATGGTGTAAACGGGGAATGTCACAAAGGCTCTCAGGGACGGCTGTATTAACAGAAACTCTTTTTTATGCCAGAACGGGAGCAACGGCAGCTCTTCAATAATTATTTTTTCTGCCGTCATATAATAGTTTGCTCTCTTTTTTGCGTTCAATTCAGTCTGGCCTGAGGTTATCATCCGGTCAGCGGTGCTGTTTGTATACCGTGTCCTGTTTCCGCCTGCTCCATGGTTTGATGAATGAAAAAGCGGGAAAAGAAAGTTTTCAGCATCGGGATAATCAGCCCACCAGCTTATCCAGAACATATCTGCCTCACCGTTATTCAGCGCAGCCTTGTAAGCACTCCACTCAAGCTGTTTTATCTTCACATTGAAGCCGGTTTTTTTCAGATAATATTGTATGATTTCACTGATATCGGCAACCTCCTGTTCAGCCGTAATATAAAAATTGATGGTTATGTTTTGCAATCCAGGTTCTTCGAGTATTGTGCCTGCCGCCTCAGGATCATACTTATAAACAATATCCTGGTCCCACGTCCTGAGAATATCAGGGACAGGGCCCTTTGCAAGGGTTCCCCTCTTTTCAAAAAAACCTTCCAGGATTTTCTCCCTGTCTATCGAATAGGCAACTGCCTTCCGGAGACTGACATTGTCAAAGGGCGGCCTTGAGCAATTAAAACCAAGATAGTAGGTGTTCAGGGCACTGCCTGTTATTATATGCCGGTTCCATGTTGGTGAACCAAGATATGCAGAATACTCGGAAGCAGGTATATTGACAGCATCAATGTTGCCGATTTCGAACTCTGCGAGCGCTGTCATATCTTCAGGGATAATCCGGTATACAATACCGGCAATGTTCGCCTCTGTGCCGAAGTAGGCCTTGTTTTTTTTCAGAAGCAGTTCTGAATTCTGCCTCCAGCGCTCAAGGACAAACGGTCCTGTGCCGACCGGATGAAAACCAAAATCGTTTTCAGAACTGCTGTACACTTCATGCGGGACAACATATGCTGCTGTCATGGTAAGCAGATGCAGAAACGGTGAAAAAGGTTTCTCCAGACGTATTTTCAGGGTATGGCTGTCCGGTGTCTCAATGCCAGTAATATCGTCGGCGTTTCCGGCCATATATGCATTTGCACCCAGGATCTTGTCAAAAACCCATGTGTTTGGTGATCTGCCTTTTGGATCGAGGATTCGCTTAAACGAATTGCTGAAATCAGAAGAGACAACTTCCCTGCCGTTCGAAAAGACCACGCCCCGTTTTAAATGAAAAACATAAAGCGTTCCTTCATCTGAAACCTCCCACCGCTCGGCAATGTCGGGAGTTATATCCAGATTATTGTCAAGTCTTACAAGACCGTTGAAGAGCTTAGCAGCAATACTGCCGCCTGATACATCTACAATAAAGGCAGGATCAAGGGTCGTCGGGTTGTAAGCGAGTCTCAGATGCAGGTATCCGTCCAGCCTGTTTATTGGAGAACAGGAAAAAAGAATGGAAATGAGCCCCGTACAAAACAGGATGGAAGATAGTCGCTTTATAAAAGTCCTGGTCAATATCTCAAAATTGCACCGATGGAGCCTGTCTTTTCAAACTGTTCATTACCGGATATCACTTCGATTTCAGCCCCCTGTTCCAATGACCTCTGGATGGCAAGGTCGACAATATAATCTACTTTATCAGCCTTATCTTTGCAATACGGACAGTTATCAATCACCTGCGATGTAAGGAAACCGCATTTTTCGCAGGCATAGCCTGAAG
>JBBIUL010000154.1:0-5862 GCA_037440265.1 Nitrospira sp.
AGGTCTGTGGTAGACTACCACGTCGATAGGCTGGAGGTGTAAGTGCAGCAATGCATTCAGCTGACCAGTACTAATAGACCGTGTGTCTTGACCCTTATTTTTACTTCTTCCCTCCTGTTGTCAAAAAATAAAAAAGGAGTACAATGAATATAGGGCTGCAAAGCCCTATTTAAGTATATTGAGCTTCTGGGAGAAACATGAGAGAGCGGGATATTTTTGAAGAGATACTTGATGTAGGAAAGAGGCGCGGGACACTCACCTATGATGAGATAAACGAAGCCCTTCCGTCAGAGTTTTATTCGCCTGATGAACTGGAAGACCTTATGGATCTGCTGCAGGATATGGGGGTCAAGGTTGTTGACAGCGAAGAAGGCGCTGCTGCAGAAGAAGAAGTTGCAGAAGGCGAAGAAACGGGCGAGTATGAAAAGACCGAAGACCTGGTCCAGGCCTATTTCCACTCCATGGGAGACATTTCAATCCTTACCAAGGATGAAGAGACGGAACTTGCAAAAAGACTGGAGCAGGGGAAGGAAATTATTAAGGGCATAGTTACCAAAATGCCTTTATACAAAAAATTCGAGGCCAGTCTTGAGGTGCCTGAAGAAGAGGAAGAAGAAGCCGAAAGTGAAGAGGAAGAAGACAAACCTGATGAAGCACTCATCATGAGCCTTAAGCTCCTGGATAACCTAATGCGGAAAGTGGAGCTTTCTGACAGGAAGATCAGTCGTCATGGTACATTGAAGGATCTGAAAAAGACAATAACTGAAAAAAAGAAAAAAGATGTAAACCCGATGAAACTGACCGCTCTTGCCAAAGAGGTCCACTCAGAGTACAAAATTGTTGAATCAGAAGTCGGCGTAAAAATCGAAGAACTTAAGATGATGTGGGACCGTATCACTAAGGCCCGGGCACTGGTCATGGAAGCAAAAAACGAACTGATTACCCGCAACCTTCGTCTTGTCGTGAATATTGCAAAAAACTATGTAGGCAGGGGACTGCCCCTCCTGGACCTTATCCAGGAAGGCAATATCGGCCTTATGAAAGCGGTCGACAAATTCAAGTATGAAAAAGGGTTTAAGTTCAGCACCTATGCCACATGGTGGATACGTCAGGCGATCACCCGTGCTCTGATTGACCAGACAAAGACGATCCGTGTGCCGGTGCACATGATGGAATTTTATAACCGTGTGACAAAGGCATCACGTGAACTGACCCAGACTCTCGGACGGGAACCGAGCAATGATGAGATTGCCAAAAAGCTCAACGTTCCTACGAGAAAGGTTGAAGAGGTGTTCCGGGCAATACAGGACCCGATAGCACTTCAAACACCTGTGGGTGATGAGGATACTGAGCTGGAAGACTTCATAGGTGACAAAAACAGCCCTTCACCGTATTCTGATGCTGAAAAAAATGAGATCTCAGACCAGATACTGATGATCCTGAAAACCCTCACCCCGAAAGAGGAGAAGGTGATCCGCATGCGTTTTGGCATCGGGGTTGACAGAGACCATACCCTTGAAGAGGTCGGCAGGCATCTTTCGATTACCCGCGAGAGAGTGCGGCAGATTGAAGCAAAAGCCCTGAGGAAGCTCAAACATCCGAGCAGGCTCAGGGCCCTGAAGGTTCTGACTACGGCTTAAAGATTATTCTGCCTGCATGACTACATTCCCGGCTGATATAACATCTGTGCTTTGACGTACAACTGCAGTTGAAGTTGTTTCCCTGGAGCTGATAACCTGTATGATTCCATTAGGGACCTTATGCTTGCCAACGGCGACAGTCCTCAAAACATCACCTGTTTCAACGCCGTCACTGTTGCCTTTGTCAAGATAGACTACATCAAATTGGCCATTCATCAGATAGAGGTTCCTGGAGGCCAGGATATGTCCTGTAACTGCCGGTTTTCTGTAGGGTTTTGTTACGACTGGAGGAGTTATTTCATAGTACGTGTCCAAAAGGTCTCCGGTTGTAATATCCTTGAATGATACCAGTATCTTTGCAATTGTTTCTCCAAATTCAAACTTGCTGATTTCAGCAACCCCGAGCATTTCAACAAGATACCCTACATTGACGTTTGTCACCGGATGCTTTAACAGCTTGCCTGCCCTTATGATATAAAACCGGTCACCTATGTTGACAGCAGCGCCTGGTTTGACATAGACAAAGTCATTATTCCCGAACAGATTTTTCCCGGTAGGAGCGCCTGTGATGGTTCCTAAACTGCTGACGGAATCAGCAATGTATCCGGCTGAGGCCAGTAAGTATTTGTCAACGAGCGGACGCGGCTTTGCTGGTGGGGCCGGCTCTTCTTTTTTTACTGTCTCCTGCAGAGGCTTTTCCTCCATAACAGGTTCCTGTACTGTCTCATCCTTTACTTCTTTCTGAAGCAGATAGAGAGGGATTTTAATGCTTTGGTTCGGATAGATTTTATCAGGATTTTTTATATCAGGATTTTCCTTCCATACCTTGGGCCACAAAAAAGGATCGCTCAGTTCCTTGCCGGAGATATCCCATAAGGTGTCGCCTTTAGTAACGGTATAATCTTTAATCTGTTCCATCTGAGCAAAAGAAACAGAGGGAACTAGTATTAATAACATAATGAAATAAGAAATAAATCTTGTTTTCAACATCGCTCTTCTCCTTGTTAAAAAATTCCTTAACTTAAAAAATAACCAAGTTCTTGAGAACTGTCAAGCACATTCTATACTATATTTGACAGAATAACCACTAAAAATTGATAATTTAGTATGCATAGATACAATTCATTCGGCAGGCACATGAAAAAAATGTTCGGGACAACAGTCCATAAAGTCAATGTTGACGCAGGATTTACCTGTCCCAACCGTGATGGAACACTTGGAGTGTCCGGGTGCATATACTGCAACAACGACAGCTTCAGGCCAAGCTCATGCAAAACCACGCTGACCGTGAGCGAACAGATCAGAAACGGGACCGTTCATATCAGGAAAAGATACAAAGCAGAGAAGTTTCTCGTATATTTTCAGCCGTATACAAACACGTATGCCCCGGTGCATGAACTTGAGCGGCTTTACCGGGAAGCCCTCAAAGAGTCTGGCGTGATTGGCCTTGCTATAGGGACACGGCCTGACGCGGTCGACAGTGAAAAGATTGCGATGCTCGAATCATTGGCGCGGGAATTTTTTATCCTGATAGAGTATGGTCTACAGTCTCTATACGACAAAAGTCTTGATTTTATGCAACGGGGCCACGACTACAAAACTTTTCTTGAAGCGGTTGAACTGACGAAGGACCGTGGCATCCATATCGGGGCGCATATTATAGCAGGGTTTCCTACGGAAACCCGCGATGAGATGCTTGCCATGGCAGAGGAGATTTCCCTCCTGGATGTCGAATTTCTCAAGATCCATCAGTTGCAGATCATTAAGGATACACCCCTCGAAGAACTATATAAAGAACAGCCTTTCCATACCTTCGGATACCAAGAATATCTAGAATTTATTGCTGACTTTCTTGAAAGGCTTTCACCTGAAATCGTCTTGCAGAGGCTTTTTGCTACAGCCCCTGACAGCATTTTGGTAGCTCCGGTCTGGGGGAAAAACAGGCATCAGATATTAAGAGATATTGAGAGAACCCTTGAAAAAAGGGACACTTACCAAGGGCAAAAATTCAAAAAACAGGCTGTTATTGGTTAAGATTCAAAAATAACCAGCTCTGTGATATCTTTCCTTCCAGGCCCTTTTGGTTTTTCTGCCGGATATCCAATGGCAAGCACAGCCATAAGTTCGAAATGTTCATCCAGCCCTAACAGCTTCTTTATCTCTTCATTGCTCTTGAGGATTTCCCCGAGCCAAACAGCACCGAGACCAAGGGAATGGATTGCCAGAAGCATATTCTGGATGCAGGCCCCTATCCCCTGAGCATCTTTGACCCGATGATAGCTTGACGTATTGTCCAGGAACACGGCAATGAGGACCTTTGCGCTCTTTACTATCTTCGAATACTTGGTGAGCCTGGAGCAATCTTCAATGAGCGCTCTGTCTCTGATCACCGCAAATCTCCATGGCTGATTGTTGCGGCCGGAAGGAGCCCATCTGCCAGCTTCAAGAATGGTTTCTATCAGGTTGCTTTCAATAGGCTTTTCCTGAAATTTTCGTATACTTCTTCTAGTTTGAATAATATTGAGTATGTCCAAAGTAACTCCGATCTGTTAGTATATATCGCCTGAAAGAGTCTGATAACACTATAGGAAATAGGGAGCATAAAATCAAGAAAATTGTCTGTGGAAATGTCTTCTAGTTATGAATGACACTGCTATTCATATGGTTGATGACATGCCCGGTTATCTGCAATGAGACGAAAAAAGGTTATAGCTGTTATCGGAGGCCGCAAGGCAGAAAAGGCCCTTCTCAAGGAGGCTGAAGAGGCTGGGAAGCTCATTGCAGAAAGGGGAGCAGTCCTTGTCTGCGGCGGTCTGGGAGGCGTTATGGAAGCCGCGTCGCGCGGGGCAAAATCAGCCGGAGGCCTGACTATCGGGATACTGCCACAGGACCACAACAGGGATGTTAATGAGTACATTGATGTCCCTATCGTAACTGGACTGGGTATCGGGAGAAATGTTATCATAGCTCGCACAGCAGACGCGCTCATCGCAGTGGGCGGAGAGTATGGAACGCTCTCTGAAATAGCATTTGCTCTTCAGCTGGGACGGCCTGTAGCAGGAATCAGGACATGGGATATAAAGGGCGTAGTTCCTGCTGAAAATGCACAGGACGCTGTGAACAAGATATTCGATTGTTTAGCTTTTTAATGGATATCAGATGTTGCTTAATTTTTGCAGTTTCTGAAGTATAGAACTCAGTGCCTTGAGCATTAAATTTTCGTCCTGCCCCCTTAGCTCAGTAGGATAGAGCACAGGTTTCCTAAACCTGGTGCCGCAGGTTCGACTCCTGCAGGGGGCACCATATTTCTTCCTGAAAAATCAAGAAACATCTTTCCTTAAAACATTCAGGATCTGTTTCTGTAATTAAAAAATGGCGATAACAATCCCCTGACCAGCCCTCAGATTATGTGATAAAATTTAATCATGAATCCTTTGGCTTTTTCTTCTGAAGACAGGGTTGCCGTTTTTGGTGCAACTGGTTTTGTCGGCAGCAGGCTCTTGCCAGAGCTGATCAAAAAAGACGTGAGAATAAGGCTTTTTGTTCGTGACAAGGCGAAGGTTTCCAGCACCACTGCAGGACACAGGGAGGTTGAAATTTTCCAGGGAGACCTTCTTTCCGGTGAAGGGCTTAAGGAAGCGCTTCATGGAGTTCACTCTGCCTACTATCTGGTGCATTCAATGGGAGGAACAAGCCTGTTCAGGAATCTCGAGTACGCTGAAAAAGATAAAAATGCCGCCCGGAATTTCATATCGGCAGCAACGGCAGCAGATGTAAGAAAAATTATTTATCTGGGTGGGCTCGGCGAGGCAAAGGATAATCTCTCTGAACATCTGAAAAGCCGTGCAGAAGTTGCAAAGATACTATCCTCCGGCAGCCCCTCAGCAACGATCCTTCGCGCTGCTATTATCATAGGAGCCGGCGGTGCGTCTTTTGAGATGCTGCGTTATCTCGTTGAACGCCTTCCGGTGATGGGATGCCCGCAGTGGATAGAGACCCGCATTCAGCCAATAGCATTGAGAGATGTCCTTGCCTACCTGTGCGGATGTCTTTTCAGTCCTGAAACATCCGGCAGTTCTTTTGACATCGGAGGACCTGAAATACTTACCTACCGGGAAATGATGCATGCGTATGCAGAGGCCCGAGGGCTTGCAAGAAGAATCATATTCCGCGTCCCGTTCCTCACCCCGCTGCTCTCAGCGTACTGGGTTGATCTTGTGAC
>JBBIUL010000155.1:0-5839 GCA_037440265.1 Nitrospira sp.
CTTTCTTTTGACTATATGGCACTGAAGGAGCTTCAGGGCGTTCTCAGACAGGGTGACTGGAAGGCCACGGTAACGGTTTGGATGGACCGGGAGATTATCAAAGCAGAGCCGGGGTTTGTCGAAATATGTTATGGGCTTGCAGTAGATGTGGGAACAACAACCTGTGTCGGATATCTCAGCGATCTCAATACGGGCAAAGTTGTTAACACCGAGTCCATGATGAATCCGCAGGTCCCTTACGGCGAAGACGTAATGTCAAGGATAACCTATGCCATGTCGAATCCCAACGGCCTCGAAACCATGCAAAAGGCCATCATCGAAGGACTCAATGAGATCATTGAAAAGGTTGTAGCGGAAGTGAAAAAAGACGGACCGAACCCCGGTTTCGCAATCGATGATCTGACGATCGTTTTCAATACCGCCATGCACCACATTTTTCTTGGATTCAACCCAGAGTATATCGGGCGATCTCCCTTTATCCCTGCTGTGCAGCATTCCCTGAACATAAAGGCAAGGGATCTGGGGCTGCGGATAAACCCTTCTGCATACATTCATGTCCTGCCGATCGAAGCAGGGTTTGTCGGTGCTGACAACGTCGGCGTTCTTATTGCCGAGGAACAGTACAACCAGGATGAGATGGTGCTGGTGATCGATATCGGCACCAACGGCGAACTCCTCCTGGGCAACAGGCACAAGGTGTGTTCAACATCATGCGCAACCGGTCCGGCCTTTGAAGGCGCACAGATAAAGTTCGGCATGCGTGCTGCTCCCGGTGCCATAGAAAAAGTCAGGATCGACCCTGCAACGAAAGAACCTCAGTATAAAGTGATCGGGAAGGCCGACTGGCATACGCATCTCGAAAAGGTGAATGCAAAAGGCATCTGCGGTTCAGGGATCATCGAGGTCGTTGCAGAAATGTTCAAGGCCGGCATAATCGACAAGTCCGGCAGGTTTGTGATGGACCTTAAGACGTCCCGGGTCAGGAGAGATTTTGACGGAAAGCCTGAGTATGTGCTGGCCTGGGCTGAAGAGACTTCCATCGGTACTGACATTACTATAACGCAGGCAGATATACGGGCCCTGCAGCTCGCAAAAGGAGCCCTCTATACCGGAGCAAAACTGATGATGAAACGTCTTGGCATTGAAAAGCTCGACAGGGTTGTTCTTGCCGGCGCCTTCGGCAGCCATATTGACAGGGAGGCGTCCCTGACCCTTGGCATGTTCCCGGACTGCCCGATCGACAAGGTCTATGCTGTCGGCAATGCTGCAGGTGACGGTGCAAGAATGGCGCTGTTGAATAAAGGCAAGCGTGTCGAGGCGGACGAAAGGGCCAGGTGGGTTGAGTTTCTTGAGATTGCCACAGACCCTGCCTTTGAAAAAGAATTTATGCAGGCTATGCATATTCCCCATATGAAGGACAAGTTTCCGAACCTCAAGGCGCTTTTTGAGAAAACTGAGCATCCCGTTGAGATAAAGACATGACAGGATCAGCACACATCTCTCTGGGTGTCCTTATTTCCAGCTCGCGATACTGCCTCTTTTTTGCGGGCCGTAACTCTCAAAGGAAATTTCCATCCCCCAATCCCCAAATGGAAGTTTCACCCCTCTTTGGATTGCGGTCCGCAAAAAGGAGGCAGCAACAACCTCTGCTGTCTCGCCCATGACGAGACTTGTTGTAGAGTCCGGCATCTGCGGCTTTTCAGTAATCGTTTCCGCAGAAAAAAACAGGGACAGAAGCGTTAAGGTTTCGCTCGAGACCGAATGTGAAATGGTACAGAATATGCTTGCTGACATTGCAACCCTCGATATGAATGCCGTTTTTACAAGACACCTCAATAATCCGGTCTATCAATCGGCATCTAAACATCTGAAGCACGTTGCATGTCCGGTGCCTGCGGCTGTACTGAAGGCTCTTGAGGTTGAATTGGGTCTCTGTATTCCGAAAAATGTATCTTTTGTTTTTACTAATGAACGGTAAAGGATTACAATTAAAGACATATGGACATGCTCCTGTTGGTTGTCAGCTATCTGGTTTATGCTCTTTTTTGCGCACGCCTTGCTTTTCATGCACTGGTCTGGCTCAGGGCTGAAAATCAGTTAAAGGTACATACCAGGACATCTGCAGATTCATTGAGGATCATTGCAATCACAGTCATTGACCTGATTTTTTTCAGGAAACTCTTCATTTCGAGCAAGATGGTATGGTTAGGATCATGGGTATTTCATATTTCCTTCTTCTTTGTTTTCCTGAGACACCTGCGGTTTTTTTTAGAACCAGTTCCCGGGATTGTCACGCTGCTTCAGCCTGTCGGAAAGATCGCCGGATACCTGCTCGCAGCATCCGCTGCCTATCTCTTTGTCATACGAACGGCACAGGGCATAAGGCACTATGTGTCCCGGTCAAATCTGTTTATCATCGCACTTGTTTTTGTGATCAGCGCAAGCGGCGTTCTTATGAACGGGTTCTTCAGTCCTGACCTTGTGGTGATAAAAGAATTTATGTTGGGCATCCTGACTGCGAACCCGGCTGATGCCCCGGAAAACATAATTTTCCTTGTACACTTCCTCGCCTTCCTGGTGCTGATACCCTTCCTGCCATTTCATGTCTTTACCGCCCCTGCTATTACGTTTGAGTCAGTACGGCGGGAGGAAAATCTCTTTCTGGTGATGCATGACAAAAAATAAACATTCCTCGTTTACGAAAGGACTGACACGGCAGCAGCTCATCGAGATTGATACCTGCACGCAGTGCGGTGAGTGCATCAGGAACTGTCCGGTTCAGGAAGTCACCGGCGATCCTTCTGTCTCGCCTCCTGAAAAGATACGCATGTTCAGAGAGTTCATCAAAGCTACCGAAGGTCTTAAGGCCAGGCTCTTCGGGACTGAGCAGATTGACCGGCAGCTTCTTGAGGATTTTACCAAGGCAGTGTTTGAATGCACCACCTGCGGGGCCTGCAGCAAGGCGTGTACCGTAGGAATCGACACACAGAGGCTTTGGCCCATGCTCAGGAGGGAGATGGTCACCAAAGGCCTTGGCCCGATAGGTCCGCAGGCTGAAATGCCTGAAGCAATAGCAGAGACAGGCAACCCATACCGTAAACCCTCTCTTGACAGGTTCAGAACATGGTTTCCGGAACACATTGAGGTGTCTGATAAGGCTGAGACAGGGTACTACGCAGGCTGCACCGGCGCCTATGAGGCCCAGCCGATGGTGAGGGGTGATGTGCTGGTCCTTAATGCGATCGGGGCTCCTTTCACGATGTTATCCCATGAGAAAGAGGTCTGCTGTGGTTTTCCGCTTTTCATAACCGGACAGCACGATATGCTCTCCGGGCTCGTCAATGACCTTGTAGAGGCGTATAAAGCAAAAGGGGTCAAAACCCTGGTCTGTTCGTGTCCCTGCTGCGTCAATATCATGGCCAGAGACTGGCCACTTTTTTATAAAAAAGACCTGCCTTTCAGGATCAGACATATAACACAGCATGTCAATGATGCACTGCAGCATCAAAAGATCCGTTTCAGGAAAACAGTGCCTGAAAGGCTGATTTACCATGACCCCTGTTATCTCAGCAGGGGCGTCGGCATTATAGAGGAACCGCGGGATATCCTCAAAAGCATCCCGGGCGCAGAACTCCTTGAGTTTGACCGCAACCGGCTTGATTCCCGCTGCTGCGGCGCCGGAGGCGCAGCACGCAAGGTCTTTCATGAAAATGCGATCAAGATGGGCAGGCTGACTATTGCAGAGGCTGTCCGAAAAAAGGCTGACCGGCTTATCCTCAGCTGCCCTGCGTGTTATGCCAAGGTAAACGAGGCGATGAAGGATTATCCTGAAAAAATATTGATTACCGATATCATGGAACTGATGTCGGAGGTCGTGGAAAGAGTAAATACATGAGCCACTTTCTCATCAGATGCAGAAAATGCGGGAAGACACTGAAAGAGGTATACTGTGCCTTTTGCGAACACTGCAGGGACTCGCTGCTCATTACAGATTATCTTGATAAGCATTTCAGCGCCGGTGACAGTCCAGGCATCTGGAAATTCAACTGGCTACCGGTGCACACCCCGTTCTTTGATCAAAACGGACCTGTTGTCTATAAATCAGAAAGACTTGCAGACGTGCTCGGACTTGAAAACCTTTTTATAGCGTTCAATGGGTTTTGGCCCGGGAAAGAAGCATTGCTGGAGACCTGCACTTTCAAGGAATTTGAGGCCGCAGTCGTCATACAAAATGCCAAGGAAAACGGGATCAAAGGCCTCATCGTGGCCTCTGCCGGCAATACTGCGCGCGCGTTTTCCCATCTTTCAAAAGTCTCCGGGTTTCCTGTAATCATTGTAGTGCCGAGAATGTGCCTGGTAGATATGTGGTATCTTGAAAAACCCTCCGAAGTTACTACCTTGGCTGTTGCCGACGGAGATTATTCCGATTCAATTGATGTGGCCCGCAGGATAGCCGCAACTGCTGGGTTTCCGTTTGAGGGCGGTGTAAAGAATATTGCGAAACGTGATGGTCTCGGACTGGTACTCCTTGAGGCTGTCTCGAAAATAGGTTCCCTCCCTGACCACTATTTCCAGGCGGTCGGAAGCGGCACCGGTGCAGTCGGAATATGGGAAATGTCAGAAAGATTTCTCCTCGACGGGAGATATGGCGACCGTCTGCCGACTTTGCATCTTGCACAGAACATGCCTTTTGCGCCAATGGTAAAAGCATGGTCTCAGAACAGCAGAGCCCTTTTCCCTGAGGACCTCAAGCCTGAGCTTATCAGCCGGATAACGACCAGGGTGCTTTCCACCCGTTATCCGGCTTATGCAATAAACGGCGGTGTCTATGATGCGCTGAAGGCTGCAAACGGCAGCATGTACGGAATCGAAAACCCTGCTGTATATGAAGCTATGGATCTTTTCAGGAATACCGAAGGCATCGATATTGTCCCTGCAGCAGGCGTTGCCGTTGCCGCTTTACAAAAGGCAGTGAGTGACGGAAAACTGAAAGCGGATGACGTTATACTCCTGAATATAACCGGAGGGGGTGAGAGTCTGCTTAGAAATACCAGAAAAACCTTTGCGGTTGAACCATATTTTATATCCAGAAACATTACTGAAACCGAAATCGAGTGGCTTCTTTCAGATATTGCAAAGTTTTAAAGAGAGTATTCGGCATCGATTCCGATTGGAACAAATATACTGTTCCGGGACTGGCCCTGTTGCTTCCTACAACCTTCCCGTATCCAGATAATCTTTAACGTAAAATTTCAGCGCCCTTAATACCAGCCAGTCAGGCGAAACACCGTTCTTGTCAGCTATTTCCATCAGTTGCTGAATAACGGTCTGTTCTATTGTTGGCCTAGCCGAAGCCGGCTCCTTTTTATCCTCAGAACCAAGATCAGATGCAGCATCAGGAGAACGCTTTATATGCTCCTTGTGAAGCAGTTCCATTAATTTTTCAACCTCACCAGCCTGTGCAGCCTCGACAATTTCCTCAGGTGCCCGCTGGCCGGTCCTGTGCTCATTGGCTGGAGATGTATGGTCTTTTCCGGTTTTTTTCTGAGCAATGGTCTTTTCCGGTGCCGGAGACATCATGCCGGTCATTCCCATCATCATATGGGCAAGTTTCCTGGCATATTCATTATCAGGCATTTCTTTTTCCAGAAAATCATCAAGCTTTCCTTGTGCCATTGCCATTGCCATCTGGTCAGCCATCAGTGTGTCTGCTTCATCCTGATTAAATCGTGCTTTTTTGCCAAACGGTCTTGAGGGAGGCGTTGGCAGCGGCTTGTTCTTTTTTTTCATGTTGTCTCTCCTTAATGCAGATCAGTTTAATTTAATTAATTGCTTTAAA
>JBBIUL010000156.1:0-5822 GCA_037440265.1 Nitrospira sp.
ATGCAAACGGGTCCTGGAATATGATCTGCACTGATTTCCTGAACGCCTTGATCGCATCTTTTTTAAGATCGAAGATATTCTCTCCCTTGAAGAGCACCGCTCCTGATGTCGGATCCAGCAGTCGCAGCACCAATCTTGCAACCGTGGATTTTCCACACCCGCTTTCTCCGACCAGCGCCAGGATGCTGTTTTCATGCAGCGTAAAATCAATGCCGTCAACAGCCTTCAGGACACCATCACTGCCTCTGAACAATTTCCGGGATTCAAAATATTTTGTTAATGAAACTGCCTTGAGGAGCTCCATCTTACGCAATCTCCCCTGTTCTTGAGCACCTCACAAAATGTCCCGGACTGATCTCAAGAAGCCCCGGGCTTATCTTCTTGCAGTCTTCAACCGTGTAACTGCATCTGTCGGCAAAACGGCAACCCTCTGCAAATTCTTCAGGTCTTGGCACAAAACCGGGTATGGGGTTCAATGCCCTGCCTTTTTCTTTCGGAAGGGATGCGAGAAGGCCAATGGTATATGGATGTTTAGGATTTCCAAAAATCTCTTTTGCCGATGCTGTCTCAACGAGCTGACCGGCATACATAATGCCCACCCTTGCAGCATTCTCTGCTATGATGCCGAGGTCATGGGTGATGAAGAGTATGGACATTTTTCTCTCTTCCCTGAGCCGGTGAATAAGCTCTATGATCTGCGCCTGTATCGTAACATC
Source organism: Nitrospira sp. (assembly GCA_037440265.1). Classification (GTDB taxonomy): domain Bacteria; phylum Nitrospirota; class Thermodesulfovibrionia; order Thermodesulfovibrionales; family UBA6898; genus JBBIUL01. The sequence continues at coordinate 717 of JBBIUL010000156.1, forward strand.
AAGGGCTGTTGTCGGCTCATCAGCAATCAGCAGCGAAGGGTTGCATGCCACTGCCATTGCAATCATGACGCGCTGTCTCATCCCTCCCGACATCTGGTGGGGATATTCCCTGACCCTCTGCTCAGCCGAGGGTATGCTCACTGACTTCAGGAGTTCTACTGCCCTGTCCATGGCCTCTCTCTTCCGCATATCCTTATGGGCCATAAGGACCTCAGCGATCTGATACCCAACGGTCAGCACCGGGTTCAGTGAGGTCATCGGCTCCTGGAAGATCATGGAGATGTCGTTTCCCCTCAGCTTCCTCATCGATTCACGGTCAAGCCCTAACAGGTCCTGCCCCCTGAAATCTATTTTCCCCTTGGCAAAGGCATTGGGAGGGAGAATCCCCATGATTGAAAGCGCAGTAATGCTCTTTCCGCATCCGCTTTCGCCTGCGAGCCCGAATATCTCAGACTCATCGATATGGAAATTCAGGTCTGAAACTACTGCAGTAGGATCACTTGATGTCCTGAAGAATATATGCAAATCCCTTACGGCAAGCAGGGACACAGGGAATTATGCTTCCTCTTTTTTCAGGAGTTTCAGGTAGGTTTCTGCTTCCTTGAAATGGGGATTGAATTCGAGCGCCTTTTCCCATTCCTCAAAGGCGAGGCCGACAAGCCCCTGCATGTAGTAGCTCAGACCGAGCTGCACCCATGCAGGCCCGTAATTCGGGTTGATTATCTTTGCCTTTACAAAATGGACAATGGCTTCCTCAACATTTCCCTTGTTCCTGAGGGCAATCCCCAGTTTGGTATGCACATCAGCCAGCTTCGGATGGAGTTTGACCGCTTTGCGGTACTCCTCGATGGCCTCGTCATTCATGTTGAATTCAAGATAGATATTACCGACTTTATAATGTTCATTTGCGAGTTTTCCGGCAATAAACGGGTCGACGGCATTGGGGTCAGGGTGGGCAATTTGAGCGGCGAGAGAAAAAACCTCCTGTGCCTTCTTGAATTCGCCCATGTCGTTATAGGTGACCGCGAGGTTCAGAGAGGCCTCTGTGTACCGGGGGTTAAGCTCAAGCGCCATTTCAAAAAATTCTGCTGCTGCCTTCAGGTCTCCGTTGAGGCTTGAGATTATTCCGAGTTTGTTCTGAACATCAGCATATTTTGAGTTCCGCCTGATCACTTCTCTCAGAACAGGCTCTGCCTCGTTTAATTTGCCTTCTTCGAAAAGCTTCTTGCCGAGATCGTATAGTTCCTGGAGTTCATCGCTCATAATAGTAGCTGTAATTATAGGTACTGAAAAGATTTTTTGTCAAGAATCAAGGATTTCTCTGACCTTCTTCAGAAACTCGACCGGAAGGACAGGCTTTGGCAGAAAGATGGCCCCTTCTTCAAAAATGCCTTTCTGTTTCAGCACATCAGCAGAATACCCGCTCAAAAAAATCGTCTTTATATCGGGCTTGATCCTGCTGATCTCGTCATACGCTTCTTTCCCGTTTTTCTTCGGCATGATGATGTCAAAGACAAGGAGTCTAATGTCGTCCCTGTGTTCACTGAATTTAGCAACTGCATCTATACCATCAACAGCCTCAATAACCTTATAGCCGAACTCGGTCAGCACTGTTCTGACGAGTTTCCTCAGTGATGGGTCGTCCTCTGCTACAAGGACTGTTTCTGAGCCTCTTCCGGGAGGCAGCGGGATTCCAACCAAAGGCACACCCTCCTGCCTGAAAGGGCTTGTAACAGGCAGGTATATCCTGAATGTTGTGCCCTTGCCCGGTTCGCTGTAGCAGTTGATGAATCCATTGTGCTGGGTGACGATTCCGTACACCATGGCAAGCCCGAGGCCTGTTCCCTTGCCAACATCTTTGGTAGTATAAAAAGGCTCGAATATCCTGAGCCTTGTTTCCTCATCCATGCCGGCACCGGTATCGCTCACGGTCAGGACAGCGTGTCTGCCCGGCTTCCCATAGTCATACAGGCTGACAAAGTCCTCATCCAGATCAGTAAAACTGGTTTCAATCGTCAGAAGGCCTCCTCTGGGCATGGCATCGCGTGCATTGGTGGCAAGGTTCATCAGCACCTGTTCCATCTGGCCAGGATCAACGTAAACTATGATTCTTTCGTTTGAAAGTCTGATGCTCAGTTCAATGTCTTCACCGATCACACGCGAAAGAAATTTTCCGATTCGGGGGACGATTTCATTCAGGTCCACTGCCTTCATATTCATGACCTGCTTCCTGCTGAAGGCGAGGAGGCTGTGCGTAAGCTGTGCTGCCCTTTCAGAGGATGCGAGTATCTGTTCAATGTTCAGTTTCAGAGGGTCGCTCTCTTGCATTTTCATTTGTGTGATGCTGGCGTATCCGATGATGGCACTGAGTATGTTATTGAAATCATGGGCAATACCGCCTGCAAGCTGTCCCACTGCCTCCATCTTCTGTGCCTGCCTCAGCTGCGCCTCGAGCTTGCTTCTTTCCTGTTCATCACGCATCCTGTCTGAGATGTCACGCACTACAGCGACCATATAATCGGCCTGGGGGATCTGGATATATCTGACACTTATCTCGACAGGAAAGGTGGTTTTGTCCTTTCGCACATGCACCCCTTCAAGGATCATGGCGCCGGAACTTTTCAGTTTTTGCACATGCGTTTGCCATTGCTTATCAGTTGGGATCGCGGCTTCAATATCAATAATCCGTTTTTCAAGGAGCTCCTGCCGGCTGTATCCAAGGCTCTGACAGGCACGATCGTTCACATCAAGGATCCTGCCTGATGGCGGCTCTATAACAAACAACGCGTCATTGCTCTGGTCAATAAGTGTGCGGAAAAGATATAGCTGCTCTTCAGTTTTTTTCCGGGCAGTAATATCTCGTGCAAAGTGGACAACACCGCGCATGCTTCCTGCCTTATCGAGCATCGGGAAGCAGGCAACAGAAAGCCACCGGTTGAGTGTCTGCTCAAAGAACTCTGCTTCAGACGGCTTGCCGGATTTTTCTGTTTGCATCTTCGGGCAGTCTTCCCGCGGCTCGGTTCTGTCGTGAAACAGCTCAAAGCATTTTTTCATGCGGAATTCTTCAGCCGTAATCCCGAAAACCTTTTCGCAGGCCTTATTGGCAAGAACAATATTAAAGTCCATATCGTGGATCGTGACGCAGTCACCGATCGCATCAAAGGTATCACGCCACTCCTGCTCTCTTGCCTCTATGACTGCCTTGGCATCTTCAAGCTGCCGGATCTTCCTTTCAAGCTTGCTGGTGACCCGCGTGCTGTATTCGCGAAGATAGTCGCGTTCAAGCTCAAGCTCAGGTTCTCGCACCTCTATCTGTCCTTTTTCGCCCGATGCAAGAACCTCCTTTATGGTCTTAATGAACTCAGCAGGGTCGACCGGCTTTACAATAAACCTGCTTGCTCCCAGGCTCAGGGCAAACCTGCGGTCCTTCTCAGTAGTGTACGTTGCGGTATAAAAGACAAAGGGGATGTCTTTCAGGGTCTCATCTGATTTTACTTCACGGCAGAGCTGGAAGCCGTCCATCCTCGGCATAAGGATATCGGCGATGATAAGATCTGTCTCTGCCCCCCTGAGATGCTCCATTGCCTCAACCCCGTCATGGGCAACAGTGACTTCATAGCCGTTCCCCCTGAGCAGCTTCTCCAGCAGATGCAGATTGTCGGCATTGTCGTCAACAGTAAGTACCTTCATGCGCTCCCCGATGTTGATATATTATCCATTTTCGGCAAGACAATTTTCAATATCTTTTATAATAGTCTCGGGGTTGATCGGTTTTTCGATATATCCGTTGCATCCTGCTGCCAAAAACCGGTCCCTGTCCCCGCTCATGGCATAAGACGTCATGGCAATTACAGGGACTCTGCCGTTTGCCTCGGATCTTCTGATGGCGCACAGCACATCGATGCCGTCCATATCAGGGAGCTGAATGTCCAGAATAATGAAATCCGGCTTCTCGGAGATTGCCATTTCAATGCCCTTTCTGCCGGTCTCGGCACCGACCGTTCTGTAGCCGCTCTTCTCAAGGACAAAACAGATGAGCTTCATATTATCCGGCGTGTCTTCGATGACAAGGACTTTTTTCATAATTTTTAGCTGCAGGCTATATTCTCACCGGTATTCTCAACGTAAACCTGCTTCCTTTTCCTTCGGTGCTCTCGGCAAATACATCTCCCTTCAGCACCTCGGTCGCCAGCTTCTTGGTCAAATAGAGCCCAAGTCCTGTGCCAGGCGTTGTTGTTCTCAGGTGCGATTCAAGGCGGACAAATGAATTGAACAGCAACGGCATTTCCACTGCCTTTATTCCGATGCCGGTATCTGCAACACTGATTTCAACGAAATCAGAGTTTAGCTTCAAGCTGCTATTTTCAAGCTGCCAGTCTGAAATTCCAGTCTTTTCGTCTTTACTTGCAGCCTGCAGCTTGTAGCTTGCAGCTATCTTTACCGTTCCCTTCTCCGTAAACTTCACCGCGTTGCTCAGGAGGTTCAGCAGGCACTGCAACAGCCTCTTGCGGTCAGTCTTCATAAGTATTGGCCCCTCCGGAAGATTCTTTTTCAATTCAAGCCCCTTGTCCTGTATCTGTATTTTTATGCTGTCACAGGCCTCGCTGATCATCTCAGACAGCTCAAACTCCTGAGGATACGGCTCTATCTTGCCTGACTCTATCTTGGCTATGTCTATCACATCAGTGATCAACGCAAGCAGGTGTTTGCCTGCTTTTGATACTCTCTGAAGCTGGTCTCTCTGCTCCTCGTTTATCTCTCCTGTCATGCCCTGGAGTATAATGCCGGTAAAGCCGATTATGGAGTTCAGCGGTGTGCGCAATTCATGGCTCATCGAGGCAATAAACATGGACTTCAAATGGTCAAGCTCCTTGAGCCGCTCGTTCGCAATTTCGAGTTCTTTCTTTGCCTCGTTTACATCTTCAAGCAGATATTGCAAGGCTGTCCTCGAGCGTTCAAGTTCATGCGTGCGGTCTGCGACCATTTCTTCCAGCTGTTCACGGTGTTTTTTCAGCTCCTTCCCAGTCCTTTTCCGTTCAGTGATGTCCTGGACAAAGGCAGCAACAAACGGGATGGTTTCAGTCTGCATGATCACGATACTGACAT
>JBBIUL010000157.1:0-5813 GCA_037440265.1 Nitrospira sp.
TGGTGCCGAAGGCGGGACTCGAACCCGCAAGGGTTTCCCCACACGCCCCTCAAACGTGCGTGTCTACCAGGTTCCACCACTTCGGCAGTGCATAGACTATACAATAATGACCGCACTGTTTTCAAGATTTTACAAAATATTAACAGAATAATTGCTTTTGCAATAATCACGCTGCGGTTCTATTTTTCAGCCATCCAACGTCAAAAACCAGTCTGCTCCTTCTTTCTTTCTATAACGTTGTTTTCAGGATCAGGAAGATCGATAGACAGGAAGAAGGAATATCCCTTCATAGTCTATGCCCGCCCGCTTCATGGTTATGACCAGTTCCCAATAATGCGGAGATTTCGGCGGGCTCGAATTCGGATCGCCTATCAAATCGGTTGAGACCGCGTTGTGAGGCAGAAGGAAAGAAAGTTGCGCCATGCCGGCGGCGTCAGTCGAAAAATAGAGGGAGTCTCTGTAAATGGACTCGTTCACATGCCTTGCAGATGTGTCTTCGCCGGAGTCTTTCCATTCATAGTACTCTTTAATACAGTGCAGCTCGGCGCTCAGATCCTTGCATTTTTTCAGCCGCTTGCCGCCTGAAAAAATGAGATTCATGGTCTGTCCGGTAAAATAGGGGAACTGCTGAAAAATCATGCGAGGCCGGCCGAAGATGAGTAACCGCAAAAGCTTGTAGACGACATAGGAGAGGGAAATAAAAACAATTAAATCGAATAGGCCAAGCACCACCCCGTAGAGTATAAAACCCCAATCACCGGGAGGATCATTATACACAAGGACATGGAAAGGCAGCAGGAAAAAAATAATACCGCCAACCGCCATGGCATCTCTTACCAGACTTCCGCCGCTGCCGTCATCAGTGCCATGGATGTTCCATCTGTGATCATACCGCCAGGGTTGCTGACCGCCGGCCTCACGAGCCCTTGCGCGCAGTCGAATACCCCTGAAAGTCAGCACAGCAACCAGTGTTCCTATCAGAATAAAATTTGCGCCAACAAGAGCCAATACAGGCCGGCTTGATACGTCAGACATCCATTTGGCAGCCGCCACAGCATAACACCCGGCAAGCATTACACCAATGCCTAACAGCGCTGCCCAGTTCGGATAAACGGTGCGAACACGAGGCTGTGTCCGATGGACAAAAACACCATGAGGTTCTTCCTGTTCAGGCATAGATTTGTAATGTCACGACATCTCTACATGAGAAAAAGTCTGCTGTTATTTTGCAATTTTTGTCTGTCCATAGCCGTTATGCACAGACATAAGGATGTTCACTACATCATCACCACTAAGCGCATTTGTGAGTAACCATTCTTTTCCGGCCTTTTTCATGGTTATGACAGGATGAATTGGCCCAACACCGTCATTGTATGAAACCAGCAGAAGAGAATAGCCCTTATATTCAACCATGCCTTTTAGCGTCATCTTGTGAATTTGTGCAACCGCGTTTTTGTTTGCTGATCGCACCTTGGGGTCTGCCAGCATTTTCTGAATTTCGGGCCGGTCATCAGGCATCCAGCCCGCAACGATCAAAGCGGCATTATCAGACACATTGGCATGATGGTCCAGACTCAATGCCTTCTCAGGAGTTGATCGGTCTGCTGTGTCTTTGACCTTAAGAGGCAGGTCAATCCCAGGGTTGATGAGTCTGCCTTGCAATGTAACCTCGACATATTCCCCTTTCGCCCTTACCGGTTTCTGAACCGAGGAAAGCTGCACGTCTGATTTCTTGGCTGAAAAAGTGATTGCACTGAGCTGATCAGCCGCTGCACACAGACCGGGCACAAAAACAAAAACGAAGGCCAGCAAGAAAAGCCTATTACTTCTTTTCTTTTGAGCGGAAAACATAGCCTGCCTCCTTATCACCTTCACAATTTAAACGTACCAGTTTCAGTTCATATCCATCGTATCCGGGATAACCATGTGATCCATGATTTTGCAGTGAAAAGCGAAGCTCGCCCATCGCCTTTTCAACTGCTGTCACCTTGCAGGGCCAGTCCCCTTCAAATTTCCCGAGCAAAACGAAACCTGACTCAGCTTCAGCGCGCTCCAGTTCGCTGAGGACTGAATATTTCTTTCCAATTTCAGGGTCAGATGTTGAACACGCGAAACCAACTCCAAGGAACAAAACCGATAAAGCCGCTGTTCGAAGCAGGTCAATTTTTCTCTGCATACATAGACTCCCTTCTTCTCAGATTCTTAAATGAAAGCAAATTTCAGATGATTAAATAAGGCTTTACTATTCATAAAGACAGTCAGAATATAGCGCAGCGCTGTTCCACTGTCAACAAAAATATTTGATGATGTTCACGGAGAAAATTCTAGGAAGGGTATAACCATACCTTCCAGTTTTTCAAAAGATTTCACAAATAAGTCAGAGCATTCCTCCGGCGAAAACAGTATCATTCCGAGGAAGAGCAGTTTTCAATATAAAGTACATTTCCCACACTTTTTTGAGCTGAAAGTTTCAGTTTTTTGCCGATATTATTCAAACAGAATCTTCCGTCATCTCCCTGATAATCTATTGCCTGCTTGCCACAAATCCAAAAGGTCTGCCGCTCCAGATTGTTGTTCCGCTGATGATCCCTCTTTCCCATGAGTACATATACCCGTCAAATACCTGCGGTGCTGCAGCCTCAAAAGGGATACTGAACCTGATAACGCGGTTATTAGTCGTGTTTACATTGCCTGTGATGTTAAGGGTGCGCCCGTCATGACTCAGATATGTCCCGGTTATCAGTCCGTCTCTGCTTACACTCCGTATGGTGAGAGCGCCACGCCATCCGTCGTGATTCATCGACCATGTGCCTATATACGAATTAAGGGTTACCCGATCTCCGGGAGAAGGATTCCCGCGAAGGCGTTCCTGCTTCGTTGCGTAGAAGCCATAGATATGCCCATTGATATCTCTTAGGGAGCCGGCAAGATATGTCCTCTCCCTTGAGAACAGATATGCAGTAAATTTTTTGCCGTGCAGCGTACCATAGTTGAGGTTTGGAGAACCCCAGTCAATGTAAAACTCTATCTTGTTGCCGTCAATAGTCCCGTTAACCCTGAATGCCTTGCCTTCATGGTTGAAGTATGTGCCGAGGCGCCTGTCTTCATGACCATTGAGACTGCTGCGGTCAAAGAACTGCGATACCCTGTTGATATCCAGAACTCCCTGCCATCCGTCGTGGTCCATCTTCCACCTGCCGAGAAACATATGCTCAAGACGGTAACTTGAATCAATACTCCGTTCAACGTCTATGATGTAAGCCGACCCGCTTACATCCCGCTCAATATTATCGTAAGAGATCTCTATGGGTCGGCGTTCATTCCATGAGTTCTTGACATAAAAGACACGGGCACTTCGGTCATAACCTACCATGAGCATCGAATGTGCCGGGACCATAAAGATTACTTCATATCCGGCAGCAAGGATGCATTCATAATTTGTTATATTTTCCTCATCAGGTGTCAGAAGCCGGTATCTGGTTATGCCGTATTTGGCATTTTCAAGACTGACCTGAGGCAGATTTGCAGTTGCAAGGTTGAAGTCGTCAATCTGTCCTTGTGTAACGCTTGCATCACGCCAGTCGAGCCGGGGGCTGTCGCCAGGTTCATTCGTATCCTCATAGCTGCCGTCAGGGATATAACTCAGAAACCTCTCCTCAGGAACCCTGTAGCGATGAAGCATGGCTACCATATAGTGGGAATGATTGCCTCCCCATGCGCCGAGCTGGTTTTCACGAAGGTTCTCTGATGCAGGCAAGATATCCCTCAAATGCGCCATTTTCTGGAGGTGATTGCCGAACTGCTCAGACAGATCCACATTCATCCCAAGCCGTTTATACCTCGCCTCCACAGCTGCAAGCACTGCAAAAGTTACGCATGTGCCCCGGCCTCCCTGGTTTTTTGGAAAAATGCTGTACCCGCTTAAATCTACGCGCTCAGGAGCTGTTCCGTCTCGCACGCACATTGCTACCGCCTCAGGTACGTCATACAGAGTGATTGGGGTCATTCTTCGGAACATCTCAGCCTCAGCTGGAGGCACCAGGAATATAACACGTTTGTCTTTAAGGCTGACAGCCGGCCGGTTGTTCTTTATGAACTGTTTTTCAATATCAGGCACAAAGCGCTTTATATTATCGAGTCCGGGGTGAAGAGCCGTGACAGAGAGATCTTCTCCATGCGAGGCAGGCAGCACAAACATCAGCATGCATATAAGCGCCATTGAAAAGACCGAAGCTGTTAAAATGACCCGCTTCATATTCCATTTCCTCCTTGTGACCTGCTGAATACAGAAAAAAAACTATTGTTTACAGATTTGATTCCCGCACCGTTTTTCTTCCATTTCTCCTCATATAAAGCTTTTTCCGTGTTCGAAATGAAATCCTTAAGGTTTTCGCGGCACAGTTGCCTCTCTGATATTATCCTCCTCATTAGTTTCAGGGACTTCATTCAGCGCATCTACTCTCAAACGAATCCTTTCTCCTTCCCGCACTCTGACTCCAACATTCTTTTCTCTTTCAACACGTTTTCCGGAATCCAGTCCCGCTATCTTTTCCCCGATAAAGCTTCTCCACTCGCCGTCTCTAAATACACTTACTTCCCATGCAAATGAACCTGCATCTCCAACTCCTGTGTTTGAGATCTCAAAATTCAACCTGTACCCTGGCGTGCCTCCGACGCCGACAATAGGATAATAACTCTCAAATTTAATTATCCTCAAATCAGCCAGCGTACTTGCCTCTGACACGTTATTATTTTCATCTATTTCAGCAATCTCATTTTGAGGATCAACAACGACCCGAACTTTTGTTGTGCCAGAAGGGCAAGATCCCAGAGATCTTCCCAGTTTGCCTATCCTTACAGGCACAGATTCTCCGGGCCCAAGCATTCTGGTCTCACCAAATTCACCGCCTGAACGCACCCACCTTTCCTCCACAAAGCATTCTTTAACCGCGCGAACATTATGCGCAGTTCCTCTGCCTATGTTCTCGATTTTAAATAAATCATCAACAGCCAAATTACCTGATATCCTAAGGTCAGGCCTCTCTGCTGAAGGAACCGGTGCAGGGGCCGGAGCAGCTTCCACCCACTGGCCGTAATTTTCAACATCCATAAACCATCCACTTACTCCTCTTCCGCGTTTTAAACAGGCATTCCTGAACTCTCCTCCTGTTATCTTTATACTGAAGCATATCCTTTCAGGAGGAGAAGCAGGGATATTGTATCTGTATACATCAACTAAATGGTCTCCAGGATGAAATGTGCCTAACAAGACAGTTGGAGGCGGAGGGCCAACATGTCTGGGTGTTGTTTGCTCCACAGATGCCGTCAGTTTCACAGGCGCCCCTCCTACAGCAACCCGTACGCTGATTTTCATGATTTCTCCAGTCCGAGCAGGGTGCGGTGTAAAATGAACGCTCCTGCCTGTCACGATTCCTTCTGCGAAAGAAAGTGAAAATGATGCAGCCACAAGGCCGACAGCCAACAAGCCAATCACAGATACCATTCTTTTCATATTCATTCCTCCGTACTATCTGAATGCTTTATAAAAAAACCAGCTGAAGACAGCACTAATTCCAGACAATCAAAATATAGTCCAACCGTATCTTGCTGTCAATAAAAATTTTTGGAAGAAAAGTCCTGGTCTTTAAAAGCCTGCGGCAGCTATGCGGGCGATGTTCACAAATGGTGAGGGAAGGATCCCGATGATGATGACCGCAGCAAGGGTTATGGCAAGGGCAAGCCCTACTGCAGGAGATGTGGTAAGCTTCACTTCCTCCTTCGGCTCTTTCATATACATCAGCATGACAACCCGA
>JBBIUL010000158.1:0-5767 GCA_037440265.1 Nitrospira sp.
TCTAATGAAAAAGGACCTCGAGTGAAAAAGATGTTTTGAAGGTTAATTTCTTGATTTTTTCTTATAAATTGATTAATAATTTTAATAAATCCAAATCACCACAGGAGGAGAACATGAGACGTAAGGTATTTCTGTTGAGTTTGGTAGTAGCAGTCGCATCTTTTCTGATGATATCAGCTGCACCTGGCTATGCCTCGAAGGCCAACTGGCCAAAGAACGTTAATGTTGGTGCCGCCCCGATTGGAGGAACCTACTATATCTGGGCAGGCGGATTCGCCAAACTTCTGCATGAAAAAGTCGGTGTTACTGCTTCAGTGGAAGCTACAGGCGGTCCTATTCACAACACCCAGCTGGTTGATAGCAAGCAGATGGATTTTGGTATGGTTACCTCAGGCCCTGTCTGGGAAGGCTGGACAGGTGAGAACTGGGCAAAGGGCAAAAAACACCAGAATGTAAGGGTTATCTTCCCGATGTATACCACATTCTTCCAGATGTACGCCCTCCAGAAGACAAACATCAAGAGCATGCATGACCTCAACGGCAAGAGCGTAGGCGTCGGCCCTGTAGGCGGAACTTCTGCCAACTATTTCCCGATGATCTTTGAATCCATGGGCGTAAAACCGTCCAGGAATGTCAATGCAAGCTCATCCGACCTGAATTCTCAGCTCAAGGACGGAATGCTCGATGCAAATGGCCAGTCTCTCGGGCTTCCATGGGTTACTATCACTGAAGTCGAGACAACTCATGATGTGAACGTTTTCGGCGTTCCCTTTAAAGATGCAGATAAATTCCTGCCGAAGTATCCCTTTTTCTCAAAGGGCATCATTCCCAAAGGTACTTACAAGGCCAACAAGGACAAAGACATTGAAACCATTTCCTTATGGAATTTCATGACTGTCCACAAGGATATGCCCGATGATTTTGTGTATGAAGTTGTCAAGAAAACGTTTGAAAATGTAGATATTCTTATTACAGCACATAAGTCTGCGAAGGAGACACAGCCGGATGCCATCGTGTTCAGCCCGATTCCTCTGCATCCCGGCGCGGTGAAGTATTACAAGGAGAAAGGCATAAAGATTCCGGATAACCTGATCGCAAAATAGGGGTGTATGTTCATGAGCAGCTGATACTTCTTGATAGACCGGATGACCGACAGGGTCATCCGGTCTTTTTTCTGCAAAATAAGAATAAACGAGGATTGAAGGTGCTACGAGATGAGCGAAGAAAATGAAAAAGAAGTAAGCCTGGAAGAAGTCGAGCAAAAGCTCGAGAAGATGAAGATAAAAGACATTGAGGTTTCCGGGGGAAGGAACCTCAAAGGCATACTCGGCCATGCGGTATTTTTTATCGGTATTATCATGAGCATTTTTCATATCATTGTGCTTACTGTCAGGCCTATTGATCCATGGTATTTCAGGAGTCTGCACGTTTTATTCGGCGGTGTTCTTGTCTATGCATTTGTCCCAGGCTGGAAAAAATCCCCCAAAACCTATATCCATTTTATTGACTACCTCTTCATTATCTGTCTGGTTGCCCCTGTTGTATATATGTTCATCGTTTTTGATGAATGGATCTACCGTGTAGGCGTTGTACCGACTACCTATGATTTCGTATTTTCTGTAATGTTTATAATCGCAGTCATTGAGATGGCCAGAAGGGCCTCCGGATGGCCCCTTGCAATTCTCTGCGTTGTCTTTATCCTTTATGGATATTTTGGCAATTATCTGCCCGGTATCTTTCAGCACAGAGGGTATCCGCTCCCGAGGATCGCTACATTTCTCTTCAGCCTTGACGGCATACTGGGGCTGCCCATCCTTGCCTCTGCGCATTACATATTCCTTTTCGTTCTGTTCGGAGCATTCGTTGAGGCATCCGGCGCGGGCAAATTTTTTGTCGACTTTGCCCGATCGCTTGCAGGAAGGTTCAGAGGTGGGCCTGCCAAGGTTTCGATTGTCTCGAGTGCGCTCATAGGGACCGCTTCGGGTTCGTCAGTTGCAAATGTTGTTGTTGACGGCGTACTGAACATCCCGCTTATGAAGGCAAGCGGGTTCAGGCCTGCAACTGCCGGAGCAATTGAGGCAATGAACTCTACCGGCGGGCAGATAGTCCCGCCTGTTATGGGTGCAGGCGCCTTTCTTATGGCAGAGATTCTGGGTGTTCCCTATCCAAAGGTTGCGCTTGCTGCGATAATCCCTGCGGTCTTGTATTATTTTGCCGCGTACTGGATGATCGATTTTTACGCTGCATCGATGGGGCTGAGAGGCGCCAGCAAAGAGAACCTGCCTGTATTTAAACGGATAATGATCGAGAGGGGGTTCCTCCTTATACCGCTCATTGTGCTTTTGTTTTCTCTTATGGTGCTGATGTATTCGCCATACAGGTCTGCTATGTATGGGATTGTAGCCATGATTGTAGTTGCCGCTATAAGGCCTGAAACACGCTTTGGCATTAAAAAACTGCTTGATACGCTTTCCAAAGGCGGTAAAGGTTCAATGGAGATTATTGCCACCTGTGCTGCTGCAGGCATTATTGTGGGCATATTGACGCAGACCGGGCTTGGCATGAAGTTTGCCATGATAATCATCACCTATTCCGGCGGAAATCTTCTTCTTTCCCTGATATTCACTATGATTATTGCCATTGTTCTTGGAATGGGCATGCCGACAACCGCTGCCTATGCAATTTCTGCTTCGGTGCTTGCACCGGCCCTGATACAACTGAATGTGCCTCCGATTGCTGCACATCTCTTTATATTCTACTTTGCCTGTCTTTCAGCCATAACCCCTCCAGTGGCTCTTGCCTCATTTGCTGCTGCTGCAATTGCCAACGCAAAGACATGGGATGTTGCCCTTGAAGGGATGAAATTTGCGATTGCGGGTTATATCGTACCCTTTATGTTTGTATACGGTCCTTCACTTGTGCTGCAGGGTTCATGGCAGAACATCGCGCTGGCATCTGTTACCGCAGTGCTCGGCACTGCAGCACTTGCAGGCTCGATTCAGGGATGGTTTCTGACCAGAACCCTGAAAATAGAGCGGCTGATGCTCTTTGCCGGATCATTGACCCTCATAAAGCCGGGACTGATAACTGATGTGGTTGGGTTCGGACTTGCCTTCGTTGTGCTTGTGTCGCAACTGATAAGAAAGAGAAAGAAAACAGCGGCAGCATAAGGATTGTTGAAGAAAAATACTTTTCTCAGATACCGCCGGCCTTTGCCGGCGGGTTTTTTATGGGTTTTTTTTGATTTGTGAAATGAAGTCCAGAAACAGAATGATGCCGGGTATTTGTTGAGTTTGTTCTGAAAACCTGTTATTATTTCTCGTCTATTTCGTCCTTGAGCATTTGAGAGGTCTTCATCTCAGCCGGAAGTTAACTCATTTTATTTTTGACATATTTTCTGTCAGGATGATAAATTATTATAAAAAGAATTTATGGACTGATAAGATAAATTCAAAATATGAACCAGAAAAAGATTGAAAAAGGCGTCCGTCTTATCCTTGAGGGAATAGGGGAAGATCCTGAGCGCCCGGGCATAAAGGAAACCCCTGCACGGGTTGCTGAAATGTACAAGGAGATATTCTCAGGACTTGAGACGCCGACTGAGGAAATACTGAGACCCATCGAAGGCGAGAGCCACGATGAGATTGTACTCCTTAAGGATATTCCATTCTACTCTGTCTGCGAACATCACCTCCTGCCATTTATTGGAAAGGCCCATGTTGCCTATATCCCCGGCGCCGGGAAGATTGCAGGAATCGGAGAGCTTGCAAAGGCTGTTGAAATTCTTGCAAAGAGGCCTCAGGTGCAGGAGCGCCTGACCGCACAGCTTGCAGATATGATTATGGAAAAACTGAAGCCCAAAGGTGCAATGGTAGTCATAGATGCAGAGCATCTCTGTCTTTCCATGCGGGGACTGAAAAAACCGGGGGCGCATACGGTTACTTCTGCGGTCAGGGGACTGTTCAGGACAAAAGAGTCGACCCGGCAGGAACTGCTTGAGCTTATAAAACGAAGAGACTGATAGAAGACCAACGGTGAACAGCAAATAAAGAGTGCAGGTCTTTTTGACTATTCATTGTGCACTTACGACTTTTCAATAAAATATAGGAGGAAGAAGATGTCGGCAAAAATAATTAGCGGTACAGAGATTGCAGCACAGATTCGCGAAGAGCTCAAGAAAGAAGTCGCTGAGATGAAGGAAAAACATAATGTCGTACCGGGGCTGGTTACCATTCTGGTCGGCAAAAACCCTGCTTCAGTCAGCTATGTCACCGGGAAACACAAGGCAGCTGATGAGATCGGTTTCTTTTCAATCCAGGACGATCAGCCTGAGGATCTATCTGAAGCAGACCTTCTTGCATTAATCGACAAGTACAATAAGGATCCGAAGGTCCATGGCATACTGGTCCAGCTCCCGCTCCCGAAGCATATTGATGAAAAGAAGGTGCTGAACGCAATTGACCCTGACAAGGACGTCGACGGGTTTCACCCGGTAAACGTCGGCCGTCTTATGATCGGCGGAGATGAGGCAAAATTTCTTCCCTGTACTCCGGCCGGGATACAGGAGCTTATTGTACGTTCGGGGTTTGACACAAAAGGCGCAGAGGTGGTTGTAGTCGGACGCTCAAATATTGTCGGCAAACCGATTGCCAACATTATGCTCCAAAAGGGCAAGGGCGCGAATGCAACGGTTACCATCGTACATACAGGCACCAGGAATCTCGAAGAACACTGCAAGCGAGCTGATATTCTCATTGTGGCAGCCGGTGTTCCGGGGCTTGTAAAACCGGAATGGATTAAGCCGGGCGCCTGTGTCATTGATGTCGGCGTCAACCGTGTCGGCGAAAAGAAGAGTGAGAAAACCGGCAAGATGGTGCCGATCCTGAAGGGCGATGTTGATTTTGATGCTGCAAAAGAGATTGCGGGGGCCATCACTCCTGTCCCCGGCGGCGTCGGACCAATGACTATCACCATGCTGATGAAAAATACTGTTAAATCCGCAAAAATACATGCGGGCTTGCCGGCTGCGTAAGACTGTAAGGAAATAAGATGTGATTTTTTTCCGGCAAAAGCCGGAAATCGATTAAAAGCAGGAGAGATTCATGACACAACAGGATACAAAAACAGCTGCAGACCCTTACCGGCCTTACGGCGCTGATCTGAAAGAGACGAGGCCTTATTCGCCGTGCAGGGCTGCATGTCCGGCGCATACTGATGTCCAGGCCTATGTCGGGCTGATCGCCCAGGGCAGGTACCATGAGGCCTTTGATGTTATCACTGCCCCCAACCCTATTGCCTCTGTCTGTTCGGTGATCTGTCATCATCCCTGTGAGCAGGCATGCAGGCGCTGTGCTGTTGATGAACCGCTGGCGGTCCGTCATTTGAAGCGGTTTGCAATCGAGCAGTCAACAGAATACCGCAGGAGCAGGAGAAGACTTGCCCGGAAAACCAGGGGAAAGAGTATCGGCATTGTCGGCTCCGGCCCCTCAGGGTTGACTGCCGCGCGTGACCTTGCTGATTTCGGTTACAGTGTTACCATTTATGAACGGCATCCAGCGCTTGGCGGCATGCTTGTTTCTGCTATTCCTCCGTACCGGCTCCCGCGTGAATTGCTGAAAGAAGATGTTGATGATGTTGTTTCCCGGGGGATTGAGGTAAAAACGAATTGCGAGATAGGCAAAGACATACAGTTTGACGATCTTATCAAAAAGCATGATGCTGTGCTTATCGCTGTCGGTCTTTCCCGGAGCCGTTCACTCAATATTCC
>JBBIUL010000159.1:0-5647 GCA_037440265.1 Nitrospira sp.
TTGCAGAACAGGGACTCAGGAAAAAGCTCGGGGATGCTGTTCCTGAAGGATATCATGAGCGCATGAAGACAGAGCTCGATGTAATAAAAAGGATGGGCTATGCTTCCTATTTCCTGATCGTGTGGGACTTTATCAGATATGCCAGGACGCAGGGGATTCCCGTCGGCCCGGGCAGGGGTTCTGCCGCCGGCAGTCTTGTCTCCTATTGCATTGACATCACCGAAATAGACCCCATCAAATACAACCTGCTGTTTGAGCGGTTTCTGAACCCTGAGCGGGTGAGCATGCCTGACATCGATGTCGACTTCTGCCAGGACCGGCGCTCTGAAGTGATCTCCTATGTCTCCGAGAAATACGGCAAGGACCATGTTGCCCAGATCATTACCTTCGGGACCATGGCTGCCAAGGCAGCGATCAGAGACGTTGGCCGGGCAATGAATGTGCCGTATGCAGAGGCCGACAGAATAGCAAAGCTGGTGCCCAATACCCCGAAGATCACCATCGAGGCGGCTCTCAGGGCCGAACCCCAGCTGAAGGAACTCTATGATACCGATGAGAAGGTGAAAGAACTGCTTGATATTGCGATGCGGCTTGAAGGGCTCAACCGCCATGCGTCGACCCATGCTGCCGGCGTCGTCATATCCCCTGACCCGCTGACCGAATATACCCCTCTGTACAAGGCCTCCTCTGATGAGAGCATCATGACCCAGTTCGATATGGGTTCTGTCGAGGGCATCGGCCTCCTGAAGTTTGATTTCCTCGGTCTGAAAACCCTCACGGTGATAAAGAAGACCCTCGATCATATCAGGGAGAGCGGCAGGGAACTGGACCTGAACAGTATCTCGCTTGAAGACCAGGCAACCTATGAACTCCTCAGTTCCGGCCATACGACCGGCATATTCCAGCTTGAAAGCGCGGGCATGAAGGACATTCTCGTCAAGATGACGCCGAACCGGTTTGAGGACCTTATCGCACTCGTAGCGCTCTACCGGCCCGGTCCGATCGGCAGCGGCATGATCGATGACTTCATCAAGAGGAAGAAGGGAAAGATCCCGGTCAGGTACGAGCTGACGCAGCTGAAGGAGATACTCGACGAGACATACGGCGTTATCCTGTACCAGGAACAGGTCATGCGGATAGCGCACAAGCTTGCCGACTTCTCGCTCGGACAGGCCGACATCCTCAGGAAGGCAATGGGAAAGAAGAACATAGAGGCCATGGAGAAGCAGAAGGAACATTTTGTCCGTGGAGCGGTAAAGAACAAGATACCCGAAAAGAAGGCGGTCAGGATCTTTGACCTGATGGGCCTTTTTGCTGAATACGGCTTTAATAAATCGCATTCCGCGGCCTATGCATATGTCTCATACCAGACCGCATACCTTAAGGCACATTATCCTGTTGAGTTCATGGCCGCAACCCTCAGCGCTGACATGAATGACACCGACAAAATCGTCAAGTCGATCAATGAATGCCGGAACATGAAGATACAGATGCTGCCGCCCGACATAAACCTCTCCGGCAGGGAGTTCAGAGTGATCCGCAATTCGATAAGGTTCGGCCTTGAGGCAGTAAAAGGGGTGGGCGGTGCTGCGATTGAATCGATTATACAAGTTCGCGATGAGGGCGGACCATTTAACTCGGTAGCCGATTTTATCCAGAGGGTCGATACGCGCAAGGTGAACAAAAAAGTTCTTGAAAGCCTGGTAAAGGCAGGCGCCTTTGACACCATGGGGGTTACACGAGCATCTGCAATGGATGAGGTCACGTCCCTTCTGAACGGAAGCAGTGCTGTGAAAGACTTCGGCCAGCAGAGTTTCTTCGGTGAATCAGCAGGGCCTGAAAGCCCGGCTGCTCCGGAATGGGATGAGGCAGAGCTCCTGAAAAACGAAAAGGAGGCGCTCGGTTTTTATATTACCGGACATCCCCTGACGCGGTATAATAAGATCCTTGAAAAGATCAGGGCTAAAAAGACGGTCGAGCTTGAGCATGCCCCGGACAAGGAAGATATTGTCATCGGCGGGCTACTCAGGGTCATAAAGAGAAAGAACGTAAAATCCACCGGTGACCTGATGGCCTATGTTACGCTCGAAGACGGTGAAGGCAGCATCGAAGTGATCGTCTTCTCCGAGTTGTATAAGAACAGCGTCGAACTGTTGAAAAAGGACATGCCTGTCCTGGTGAAGGGCAATATCGACCGGGACGAAAAAGGAGTAAGGGTGAGGGCGAGGGAAATCACAAGGCTTGAAGAAGCAGGACAGAACAACTTCAAAAGACTTGAAATAAGCATCAGGGACCAGGCTGCCTGCAGGGACAGCCTCAAGAATATCAGGTCGGTAGTTGACCAGTACCCCGGCACCTGCCAGATCTATCTCAGGATACGGCTTCACAACTCCCAGACCCTGATTGCAACCGGGATCAATGTGCGGCCTGATACAGTCCTGATCAATGCACTGGAGAACGTGGTCGGCAGCGGGGGGGTGACCTTCGCATGATTAAATCCTATCTTGACTTTGAAAAGCCTATCGAGGAGCTTGAGCTCAAGATCGAAGAGCTGAAGCGCATCTCTGACGGCAAGGACATGAACCTGTCAGGCGAGATCAGGCAGCTTGAGAAAAAGGCAAGAGACCTGAGGACCGATATATTCTCCCGGCTGACTCCCTGGCAGAAGACGCTCCTTGCACGGCATCCTGACAGGCCATATACCCTTGACTACATCACTATGATTACCGAGGATTTTATTGAACTGCACGGTGACAGGAGATTTGCCGACGACAAGGCGGTTGTGGGAGGCTTTGCCCGTATCAAGGGCCTGCCGGTGATGGTCATCGGCCACCAGAAGGGCCGCGGCACAAAGGAACGGATACGGCGCAACTTCGGACAGCCCCATCCCGAGGGCTACCGGAAGGCCCTGAGACTTATGGAGCTTGCAGAAAAATTCAAACGTCCTGTTGTCACCTTCATCGATACCCCAGGGGCTTACCCGGGGATCGGCGCTGAAGAGAGGGGCCAGGCAGAGGCCATCGCAAACAACCTGATGCAGATATCGAGGCTGAGAACACCGATTGTCTCGGTAGTCATCGGCGAAGGCGGCAGCGGCGGTGCCCTTGCGCTGAGCGTCTGCGACAGACTGTATATGCTCGAGCATGCGGTCTATTCCGTCATATCTCCTGAAGGCTGTGCCGCAATTCTGTGGAAGAAAAACGGTGACCTTGGGGCAGAAGACTTCTCAAGGGCTGCGGACGTGCTTAAGTTGACGGCTCAGGACCTTCTGAAGTATAAAATCATCGATGACATCATCGAAGAACCTTCCGGGGGCGCACACAGGGATGCTGAGCAGACAGCGCGGAACATTACTGACAGGGTTTTGGCGGCCTTTGAGGAACTCAAGGCAAAGCCACCGATCAAGCTTATTGAAGACCGGTACCGGCGGCTGAAAAAAATAGGGAGCTTTGAGGCTGAATCGTAAAGGGAGGGGAAGCCGGCCATTTTAGGGGGTTAGGGGACGGCCGGCTTGGGGTAGATGACTTAATTCATGCCGTGATGTATCACCGCAGAGAAACCGAAGTTCCTGAGAAATACCTTTAAACGGTTTTCGTCCCAGAAGGCCAGTTGCAGGGTTCCTCCCGGAGACGGAACAAGCTTGAAGTTTTGCTCGAGATCAGCAGAGACGCGGAATATGCCGTTCTGTTCTGTAACATCTATTTTTCTCTTCATGCTTCTCATGCTGACCTCCTTTCTGCAATTAAAGATGCAAAAACAATGCCCGGATCGCATGCCGATGGAAAAATCATTATTCAGAGGGAAAATCAGCAGAAAAACCGTTTAAAATTAAAAGGTATTAATGTGAGATGGGTAAAAGAGGTGACAAACTGGGTCTTCTGCTCCAGTTTCAAAAAAATGTCATAACACGCAAATAAAATGTCACTGCGTTATTTCCCTGACACTCAGTAACGCTGATCTGTTTTCAAGGTAAAGACGATTCTGATACAATAAACCCACACCAGATATCGCCCAGTGCAGGCTGTTTTTCTGAATATGCTGAGTTCTTCAGCAAAGACAGTCGATCAGTCGGGCATAAGAATGTAAAACCGGAGGCAGACGAATGAAAAAAATTGTGCTTGTTTTTTTCGTAGTTTTGATGGTTTTTGGATGCAAACAGAAAGAAGAGCCGAAACAACAGTACCAGTTTCCGTCAGGCCCGGTCCAGTCGCAGGATGACGTGAAGCTCCTCAGGGAAGTCGTGCAGAAAGATCCTGCCAACCTCAATGCATGGATCAAGCTCGGCAATGTCCTCATGGACAACTCACGATATGCTGAGGCTGTCGAGGCCTACCAGAAGGCCCTTGATATCGACCCCAAGAATGTTGACGTCAGGGTAGATATGGGCACCTGCCTGCGGTATTCAGGCCGTTCCGACCGGGCGATCGAGGAATACAAAAAGGCGCTGCAGTACAACCCCAACCATCTTTACGGGCATAAGAACATGGCGATTGTCCTTGCCTATGACTTCAACAGGAATGCAGAGGCGATAAAGGCGTTCGAGAAGTATCTCGAGCTCGCTCCGGGCGCTCCTGATGCAGCCCAGGTAAGGGAAGAGATAAAAAGGCTCAAGGCCCTGAAGTAAGACCTGTTTATGACCGGTCTGCAGCAGAAGGTATCCTTCGGGAGCGTTTTCTGTCTGCAGGCCCTTATGGAAACGCATCGATATGCATGAAAAACTGACCGCGGTTCCTGACAAGCCGGGCATTTATATCTTCAGGGACACAAACAGCAGGGTCCTCTATGTGGGGAAGGCAAAGGGCCTGCGCAGCCGCCTGAGAAGTTACTTTCAGAAATCCTCTTCGCTTGACGCCAGAAAAACCGCAATGATGCGGAGCGTCTCTGACTTTGAATACACGGTGACCTCAAACGAACTCGAGGCGCTTGTGCTTGAGGCCAACCTGATCAAACAGTTCCGGCCGCGCTACAATGTGCTGCTCAGGGACGACAAGAGCTATCCCTATCTGAAGCTCACGATCCAGGAAAAGTGGCCGCGCCTCGAGGTTGTGAGAAGGATCAGGAAGGACGGTGCGCGATACTACGGCCCGTATGTTCCTGCAGGCGCCATGTGGGAGACGCTCTCGTTCTTACGGAGCAGCTTTCTCCTCCCCACGTGCAAACATCCATTTGAGAAGCGCATGAGGCCCTGCATGAAATACCAGATAAAACGGTGCTCTGCCCCGTGCGCCGGGCTTGTTGACCATAATGAATATCTCTCGATGATACACCAGATCAGGCTGCTGCTTGAGGGAAAGAACAGGAAGCTCCTTGCTGAACTGGAGAAAAAAATGCAGCAGTTTTCTGACAACATGCAATACGAGGATGCAGCAGTGGTGAGAGACCGCATACAGGCGATCAGGAAGATTTCGGAGGCGCAGAAGGCGGTGGCGCCGGGGCTCGGTGATGTCGATGTTGTCGGACTGTTCAGAAAAGGGGACGAGGCTGTCTTCAAGATACTCTTCTCCAGAAACGGGATCATGATCGGCTCGAAGGATTTCCATCTCAGAAGTCTGACCGGAGAGTCGGACGAATATCTCATGAAGAACTTCATCGAGCAGTTTTACGCTAAGGAGGTCATCCCTCCCGGCACGGTGCTCTGCTCAAACAT
>JBBIUL010000160.1:0-5524 GCA_037440265.1 Nitrospira sp.
AATCATCGCAGTCCCCGGCAGACTCACAACTGCTTTATTACTCCTTCAGATTTTTGATCCTTCTCTTGCCCAAAATGTCAGAATCATGCCCTTTCATGAAATAATAGACGCTGTAAAAAACGGACAGGTTGACGCAGGGCTCATCATCCATGAAAGCCGCTTCACCTACCATGAGGCAGGGTTGTCTAAAACACTGGACCTCGGTGAATGGTGGGAAAGAGAGACCGGACTTCCTCTTCCGCTCGGAGCGATTCTTGCCAAACGCGCCATGGGAACAGACACTATTCTTAAAGCTGAAACTCTTATCAGGCAAAGCTTAGCATATGCATTTTCGCACCGTGACGAAACGTACTCATACATAATGAAACATGCACAGGAAATGGAGAACGCTGTAATTGATCAGCATATTGCGCTCTATGTGAACCGTTACACCGAGGATATCGGCGAGGAAGGCAGGAGGGCGGTTGAAGAACTCCTCAGACGGGCTGAGATAATGGGGCTCATGCCAAAGTCATCCATGCCGTTATTTCCAGTACGCTGAGCCTTGGTCAGCTTGACTTTAACAAAATCAAAGCATTATAATTGCTGCTCAGGTTAAAGATATGGGAACATATACTACATTTCGTCCACATAACAAAAAGAAGAAAAAGACGCATGGTTTTCTTGAGCGGATGAGTACTGCCGGCGGGCGTAAAGTAATTCAGAGGAGAAGGAAAAAAGGACGGAAAAAGCTGGCCGTTTAGCGAAAAAGAAATTATTCCATCCTCTCAACAAGAAGTCCGACTTTCAGGAAGTCTTTGAGCATGGATTAAAAACCGCCTCTCCTTATCTAGTTCTTTACGCGAAGCCAAGCAGTTTGCCATACAGCAGGCTTGGATTTTCAGTCAGCAGAAAAATCGGGACCGCTGTTGTAAGGAATAAGGTCAAACGACGTTTGAGGGAAGCCCTGAGAAGCATAGCCAAGGATCTTGATATGCGGCATGACATAGTGATTGTTGCAAGAAAAGCAGCAGTTGATGCTGAATTTTCAAGTCTTCGAAGTGTTATGAGCAGCTTTTTATCACAACTCACTGATGAAAAATATTGTAATCACTCTGATTAGAGCATATAGATACGCAATTTCACCTCTTCTGCCTCAGAGCTGCAGATTCGCACCTACCTGTTCCGAATATTCGATTGAGGCATTAAACCGATACGGCACAGTTAAGGGTATGTTTCTCACTATAAGGAGAATTCTCAAATGCCACCCCTTTCATCCCGGCGGGTTTGATCCGGTCAAATAAACATGGACAACAGAACACTCATCGCCATAATCCTGTCTATATTAGTGATAATCGGCTATCAGTATTTCTTTACTCCGCAGGCACCCCAGACCCCTCCTGCAACAGAACAAAAGACCGTTGAGGATGGAAACACAGAGAGCGTTAAGCCGGCTGCCAGTCCTGTCGTTTCAGAGACAAAGGTTTTTGATGAGAGACAGATAAAGGTCGACAATGAACTCTATACCGCGGTATTCACCTCTAAGGGAGGCACCCTCAAATACTGGGAGATAAAACAGCATAAAGATCAAAAAGGAAACAATATTGCTCTCTTAAATAAACCTGGCCCGGTACCTGCCCTTGCAATCGGGTCCAGGAACGATTTTGACCTTTCAGAATTGAACTTTGCAGTTTCAGGCAACAACCTGAACCTCGATTCCGGCAATCCGTCCGGTTCGGTTGTCTTCGAATACGCAAAAGACAATATTATGATCAGGAGGACCTACACATTCCATGCAGACACCTACAGGGTAGACCTTACGGACGAAGTCTCAGGGATTCCCGAGTACTGGATTACGGTCGGCTCTGATTTCGGCATATATGAAAATACGGATGACTTCATTCATGTTGGTCCTGTCCTGTTAAAAGGCTCTGACCTTGAGGAGTTGAACCCGAAGAAGCTTGATGAACCAAAAAAATTCAGGGACGACCTTAAATGGATAGCGCAGGAAGACAAATACTTTTTTGCTTCAATCGTTCCGCAGTCTCCAGTAGCTGAAGTTGCAGCATTCAAACAGAAAGGCTCTCCGGTCATTGCTTTCAGGGCAGATCCCGGCACGCACAAATTCATAATCTATGCCGGTCCCAAAGAGAGCGAAAGATTATCAAAGCTCAATATCGGGCTGGAACACATAATAAATTTCGGGTTTTTCTCAATCATTGCCCGTCCGCTGTTCTGGCTGCTGAAGTTCTTCAACAGTTTTGCGAACAATTATGGATACGCGATTATTTTAGTAACCATCGTCACAAGAATCCCGTTCATTCCCCTGCTCAACAAAGGCCAGAAGTCAATGAAAAAACTCCAGGACATCCAGCCCAAAATGGCTGAGATCAAGGAAAAATACAAAAAAGACCCCCAGAAAATGCAGAAGGAAATGACCGAACTCTACAAGAAGCATAAGGTGAACCCTGTGGGCGGCTGTCTCCCGATGCTGCTGCAGATACCGGTGTTCTTTGCTCTCTATAAGGTCCTCCTGATCGCCATCGAACTGAGAGGTGCACCGTTCACGCTCTGGATAACAGACCTGTCCGTCAAAGACCCTTATTACGTACTCCCGATTGTCATGGGAATAACCATGGTTATACAGCAGAAGATGACACCGTCCGGGATGGATCCGAAACAGGCAAAACTCATGATGTTAATGCCGGTAATATTCACATTTCTTTTTCTCAATTTTGCTTCGGGTCTCGTCCTCTACTGGCTTATCAATAACATCCTCGGGATTATCCAGCAGTTTTTCACCAACCGGAAATTAGCAAAAGAAACCCCTGCATAGACTTCTTGCGGAGTCCTGTGTTCGTCCGCAGCACATTTACGGTAAACTATCTGATATGAACTATCCCGATGATACCATAGCTGCAATATCCACCCCGGTCGGACAAGGCGGCATCGGCATTGTACGCATCAGCGGCCCACTGTCAATCCTTATTGCCGACAAGATCTTCCGCCCGAAAGGGAAGGACCGTCTGCAGACGGCAAAGTCACATACTATGGTATACGGCCACATAACAGATCCTTCAAACATTCTCAGTCTCATTGACGAAGTGCTTGTCTCGGTAATGCTTGCACCCCATTCATATACAAAGGAGGATGTTGTTGAAATTAACTGCCACGGCGGCATGGTCTCTGTCAGGAAGATCCTTGAAATTATCCTGACACAGGGGGCCAGGCTCGCTGAGCCCGGAGAATTTACCAAAAGGGCGTTTTTGAACGGGCGGATCAGCCTCTCACAGGCTGAAGCCGTACTTGATCTTATTCAGGCAAAAACCGATGAAGGCATGAAAATAGCCCTGCAGCAGCTGCAAGGAGGGTTGTCGGATAAACTCCTTCAGACAAAGGATATGCTGATCGAGACTGCAGCACTTGCGGAGGCGCACATCGATTTCCCTGAAGATGATATTGAACCAGAAACAGTCTGCGCAATGAAAAACCGCCTGATCAAAATCAAACAGGACGCAGAACAGTTATCGAACACCTTTGAGGAGGCCCGTTTCTTCAGGGAAGGGCTTTCTGTTGCCATCGTCGGCAGAACGAATGTCGGAAAATCATCGCTTCTCAATGCACTTCTCAAAAAAAACAGGTCAATCGTTACCGATATCCCGGGCACGACCAGGGACCTGATTGAGGACTACATCAACATCCAGGGACTGCCGATCAGAATCATTGACACTGCCGGACTGAGGAAGACCGACGAGACTGTCGAAAAAGAGGGCATAAAGAGGACGATTGACGCAGTCGGCAATGCCGACTTTGTGATCGCGGTGTTTGACGGCAGCGAACCTGCGCAGGACGAAGATGCTGCACTGATAGAAAAAATCAGCGGTAAGAATGCAGTCCTTGCAGTCAACAAATCAGACCTTCCTGTGCATATTTCCAACACCTTTATTGCCGGCCAGGGCAAGCCTTATCTGTTTCTGTCTGCCCGGACAGGTGACGGCATAGAGGAACTAAAAAAATGCATATTTGAGTCAAACACAAAAAACTGGAGAGAGGACCGTGATGGCATTGTTGTCACAAACCTCAGACATAAACTGGCCCTCGACAAAATGTGTACGGCCCTCGGCAGGGCCATAACAGCTTTGCATGAAAACAGGCCGCTTGAAATCTTCTCTATCGAGATCAGAGAAGCCCTGGACAGCATCGGGGAAATAATGGGATCAGTCACCAGTGAGGATATCCTCAACAGGATATTCAGTACGTTCTGCATCGGCAAATAACAAAGGAGGTTCTATGGAATGCATTTCTGAAAAAAACAAGGCGCATTGCAACTGCACCTACGAGCCATGCTCAAGGAAGCACAAATGCTGCGAATGCCTGCACTACCACAGGAAGAACGGAGAGCTGCCGGCATGCTTTTTCAACAGGGAATTTGAAAAGACATATGACCGTTCTGTCCGGAATTTCATAAAAATGAAGGGTCTTTAAATCTGCTATAATGTGGCATGAATCCTGACAACAATAAAGCTGTACATGTCATCGGGCATAAAAATCCCGACACGGACTCGGTATGCTCGGCAATCTGCTATGCGCATTTCAAAAATCTGACTGACAAGAAATTTCTGTTTGCTCCTGCCCGCGCCGGCAAACTTAACGAAGAGACGCGGTTTGTTCTTGAGAAATTCGGAGTCCCTGCCCCTCATGAAATTGAAAGCCTCTCAGCAACAGTCAGCGACCTTGAACTGAAGAAGCCGGTTTCTGTTCACATACGGGATTCCATTCAGTTCCTTGCTGGCCTCATGCGGGAGAGCGGTGTGCGATCTGTCCCTGTCGTCGACAATACCGGCAGGATTGCAGGGATTGCAGGGCTGAAAGACATTGCACGGCATTATATGGATTGCGTTGGTTTTTCAGACCTTTCTGCTGCGCCAATAAATCTCGACATTTTCCTGAAAACGCTCGACGGCCGCATAATAAGCAACACCGGGAGAATCGACTGTTTAAGCAGCAGGCTTTTCATTGCAGCGATGCAGAAAGGCACTATTCTGAACAAAGTCCAGCCGGGTGATATTGTTGTCATTGGAGATCAGCATGATGTGCAGCTGGACCTCATCCATAACGGATGCTCCGCACTGATCATCACGGACAACATGACAGTGGGTGCTGATGTGATAGCGGCAGCAGAAAAAAACCATACTGCATTAATTTCTTCGCCTCATCCTGCGTTCGCTACCATTCAGATAATGACCATGTCTGAGCCGGTTGAAGCGGTCATGTGCAAGCAAGTGCCTGTTGTCGGGCTGTACGCACCCCTTTCTGAACTACGCAAAAAGATTGTTGAATCAGACTATCGCTCGGTCATTGTTGCAGACAGTGACAACCGATTGATCGGATTTATTACCAGAACAGACCTCCTGAAACCTATAAGAAAGAAGGCCATTCTTGTTGACCACAATGAAGTATCACAGGCAGTAGATAATATTGAAGAAGCTGAGATACTGGAGATCATAGACCACCACCGTGTCGGGGACATCTCAACGGTTGCTCC
>JBBIUL010000161.1:0-5444 GCA_037440265.1 Nitrospira sp.
GCCCTTGCGCAGAATAAGGGGATAATCCTCCTTACAACCCATCTGGGCAACTGGGAAATAGGGGGCTTAAAGCTCTCCTCAATGGGCAGGGAAATTTATGTTGCCTATTCGCCGGACAGCATGTCACAGCTTGAGACCCAGAGGGGTTTTATCAGGAAGGTGAAAGGGGTCAATGAGGTGCCGCTCAGCGCAGGCGGATTTTCTTCACTGAGGCTGCTGAGGATCCTGCAGGACGGAGGGATCGTTGCACTGCAGGGCGACAGGCTTACCTTTGACAGCGGGATGCGAGTCAAGTTTTTTGAGGAAGATGCCTTGCTTCCGAAAGGCCCGGTGAAGCTTGCTGTTGTTTCAGACAGTCTTGTTTTGCCGGTTTTCATGCCGATCACCGGTTTTAAATCATATGAAATAATCATTGAAGAACCGATTGCAATGGAAAAAACTTCAGACCCGGAGACTGAACTAAAGACAAATCTCAATAAAATAATTAAAATACTGGAAAAATATATAAGCCGCTATAAAACACAGTGGTATACTTTCATGCCGTTCTGGGAACAAGACAAGAAAGGTTCGGATTTGTAGATGAAGCTCCATATCATATATCCTGACTGGGGGCATTTCCCCCTCATATACAGGAGGTACATCCCGGTGATGGGGCCTGCCATTGTTGCAGCTTTGACACCATCTGACCTTGAGGTCGTTTTCACTGACGAACGGCTTGAAAAAGTCGATTTTGATATTGACTTCGACCTCGTGGCTATATCAATGATGACCAGCCAGGCAAACAGAGCATATGAAATCTCACAGAGGTACCGCGAGAAAGGGGTTCCTGTTGTCCTTGGCGGGGTGCATGTCTCCCTGATGCCTGAGGAGGCGGCCCGAAATGCTGACGCGATCGTCATAGGAGAGGCTGAGGGGACCTGGCCTGACGTGGTGCATGATTTCAGAAACGGCGGCCTGCAAAAAATCTACTCGTGCAAAAGTCCTGCAGAGCAGATCCCTTTCCCGAAGTGGGATATCTTCAGCCCTGATGTGTATCTGCCTATGAACTCCCTCCAGGTATCCCGGGGCTGTCCGGTGAACTGTGAGATGTGT
The DNA here is from genome assembly GCA_037440265.1 of Nitrospira sp. Lineage (GTDB taxonomy): Bacteria > Nitrospirota > Thermodesulfovibrionia > Thermodesulfovibrionales > UBA6898 > JBBIUL01. Next base: position 1,093 of record JBBIUL010000161.1, read on the forward strand.
TCCGTGCCGCAGACCTACGGCACTGAGTTCAGGATGCAGGGCACAGACAAGCTGCTTTCTGACGTGGCACGGCTCGACCGATATGTATTTATCATTAACGACAACCTTCATCTTGCAAAGAGGAGGGTGAGGGGCTTTCTCGAGGGCATGGCAGGCATTAACAAGCAGTGGGTCGGTCTCTCACCTCTTACAATAGCTGATGACCCGGAATACCTTGAACTGCTCAGGAGGAGCAACTGCTGGGCAATGTACGTGGACCTGAGCCCGTGGATATCTGCAGGACTGAACGACATTATTGACGGGGTGCAGGTTGAAAAGGCACATGCCATGATTGAGCGGATACGCGAAAAAAACATTAAGGTCATTGCATCTTTTGTCTTTGGCTTTGACCACGACACAAAGGATATTTTTGAAAAGACAGTGGAGTTTGCACAGGACAATCATATCGAAGAGGCAGAGTTCCATATCCTTACCCCCTATCCGAAGAGCAGGCTCTATGAACGTCTTGACGCAGAAGGCAGGCTCCTAACCACTGATTTCTCACGCTATTCTACATCGAGCGTTGTCTACAGACCTGCCAATATGACCCCTGAAGAGCTCTTTGACGGGTATCTCATGGCATGGAAGGAGTTTTATCCGGACGAAAAATATGAGGAAAGCGCAAGCGGACCTGTGATAAAATCGTTTGATTGCTTCCCCCTGAAACAGGAAGACCTGAACAATTATAAGGGCGGCCGGTGGGTGAATGCAGTTATCAGGAAAGGCGAGGTAACGTAAGAAACAGATATGATGAAGACACTGAAGCCGTTTGTACTTTCGAAGTTTTTATATGGGTTTGTGCAGATGCTCTCTCTGAGCAGCCAGAATGCACTTATTTCATATCTGAATATTGCCGAGAAGGCCACCACAAGAGAACACTACAAACGGGCGATAAGCAGCATCAGAGAGATGTGGAGGAACGGACATCCGAGCCTCCAGGTTGCGATGAAGATACTGCGGAATACAAGCCCGCGGCACAAGAAGCAGATCATCAAATGTTTTATCATCAACCAGCTCCTTGTCGGCAGCACCAAACGGAAGGCCTTCTCTGAAAGCGAAGGCGGCTTTTATCCTCCCGGCCTGCTGGTCATCAGCCCGTCAATGAAATGCAACCTGAACTGTTTCGGCTGCTATGCAGGTATGTACAAGAAAGACGAGGACCTGCCGTATGAAGTGCTCGATCGGATTCTGACCGAGGCAAAGGAGATGGGCATCTATTTTATCGTTGTCTCCGGGGGTGAGCCGTTTTTCAGAAAAGACCTCCTCACGCTTTTTGAGAAACATCATGACATGTCGTTCCATGTGTATACGCACGGAGGTCTGCTCGACGAAAAACTCGTGAAGCGGCTTGCCGAACTCGGCAATATCCTTCCGGCTATCAGCGTTGAGGGGTTCAGGGAGGAGACTGACCGGAGAAGGGGAAAGGGACATTATGACAAGGTAGTCCGTGCAATGGAACTGTTAAAAGATGCCGGCATACTGTTCGGATATTCCGCCACCATGACGCGGCAGAACGCAGAGATCATGGTATCCGATGAATTCGTTGACCACTGGATCGAAAAGGGCTGTACCGTCGGCTGGTATTTTCTCTATACGCCGGTCGGCAGGGAGCCGAACTGGGACCTTGTCCCGACCCCCGAGCAGCGGGATCTTCTGCGTGAGCGTGTCGCATATTTCAGGACGACAAAGGAAATGCTCTTTGGTGATTTTTGGAATGACGGGCCGGTCGTGGGAGGCTGCATTGCAGGGGGCAGGAAGTATTTCCATATCAATTCAAAGGGCGATGTCGAACCCTGTGTCTTCTGTCACTTTGCCATTCATAATATAAAGAATTCGAGTTTGCGCGAAGCGGTAACTTCCCCCCTGTTCAAGAGGATCCAGGCCCATCAAAAGGCAAATGACAACCTGTTGAGGCCCTGCATGATTATCGACCATCCCCACGTATACCGTGAGGTCTGCAAAATGCCGGGGGTTTATTTTACGCATAGCGGAGCAGAGAACATCGTTGAACAGTTTCATAACGAGATCGACCAGTATTCCGCAGCCTACGGAGCGCTCGCTGACAAGGCATGGAATGAGAAGGTCAACAAAAAAAATTAACCTGTACCGTGTTTCAAGGGTCCGGGTTTTGCAAAAAATGAGATTTCTGTTATCTGGTTTTTATCCTTCCGGATGCCCGGCATCAAAGAAGGCGGGTGCATTGCAAAAGACGGCATCCTGCCTTTTGCTGATCGCTTCTCTCCTGCTGTCTTCCTGTGCAAAGCCGCAGGTGGTAAGGAAGGCAGAACCTGAGCCCTATACAGGCCCGGTGACAATAGATGTCCTCAAGAAATCTGTAGGGTTCGGCAATGTATCGAGCATCAAGTCCCTCGTTGATGTCAGTGTTTTCAAGGACGGAGAAGCATCCGGCAGCCTCAACGGTGTGCTGGGCTACAAAGCTCCGTCGAACATGAAGGTCAGTATGTTCGGCCCCTTTGGGCTTACTGTTACAGAACTGCTGATGACATCGACGGTTCTCCAGATGCATATCCCGTCAAAGGCCCTTCTCTATGAGTGGAAATCCTCCGGCATTTCATTGAGCACTCTTCTTGACGACCGTTTTATCTATACCATGGAAGAAAAGGGGGATGAACTCTACCTTTATGCATTCGGGGACGCGGAAGGGGGCAGCGGGCTTTTTGCCACATACATTTTTGACAGAAAATACCTTCTGAACAGGGGCATTGTTTTTTACAGGGAGAACAAAGAGGCTGCAAGGATCAGCTTCGGGAGCTTCAACGGGAGGGTCCCGGAGAAGACCATGGTGGAATTTCTTAACGGCTCAGCAGTGGAAATCACTCTGAGGGAACCGGAATATGACACTGATATCCCGGATGGATATTTTAAACAGATCCCTCATGCCGATAAAAAAGTGCTGCCGTTTCAGGACTTGCTTAAACGTCTTGCGCCCAAGCGGTAGCTGAGGTTTATCGCAAAATAGGGGAGGATGTTTTTCATGTTTGAAGGCATTCTCTGAAGGATCGATTTCACTGAGTAGGTTTTGAGGTATGCCTCTCTCGCATTATTATGCAGTTCTTCCGGGGAAATATGATTTGTTTTATATACTAGAGTGTGACGGTCGTAATGCTCCCAGTTATGGTCAATGATCCTCGACTGTGCAAGCATTTCGCTGTAGAGCCTGGTGCCGGGGAACGGGGTCAGCTTGCAGTAGTTTGCCACCTCAAGCCTGTTTTTCATCACAAAATCCACGGTGGCTTTAAACACGTCGGGCGTGTCATTGTCGAACCCGAAAATGAAAGAGCCGTGCACGCTTATGCCGTGTGATTTGATCTCCCTGACCGCCTCAGCATACTGTTCAACCCTCCTCAATTTCCTGACGTCTTTTGAGTTTTCAGTGATGACGCTTTCAAAGCCGATCAGGAGTCCTGCGCACCCGCTCTCAGCAGCAAGCTTCAGAAGGCTGCTGTCTTTTGCGATCTCTATCGAGGTCTGTGCAACCCATCTCCTCTTTATTTTTTTTATTGCGGTGAACAGTTCGCGCGCATAGGTGAGGTTCCCTGCGATATTGTCATCTATAAAGATCGCAAGCCTGCCTTTGTATCCCTTCAGTTCGGCAATGACATTGCCCACAGGCCGGCAGCGGTGTTTTACGCCGAAAAACTGGGTTGATGAACAGAAGCTGCAGCCGTGCGGACAGCCCCGTGAGGCCTGGAATGTCTGTTTTGTGTAGTAACGGTTGGCCTTGAGGAGATCCCACCTGCCGAACGGTATGTCAGCAGGATCAGGGAACTTCTCAGGCTTGTAAGTCTGCTTTAGCGAATTCCCCATAAAATCTTCTATCACGCTTGCCCAGAGATTTTCAGCTTCACCGATAAACACCGAGTCTGCGTGCTGCAAGGCCTCATCAGGCATGACCGATGGATGTATACCGCCCATGATTATCGTTGCGCCTTTTTCCCTGAAGGCCTTTGCTACCTGATAGGCCCTTGGGGCATTTGTTGTATTGGTGGTTATTGCGACGAGATCGACAGGGAAATCAAAATCAATGTCGTCAACCAGTTCATCAGTTATCTTTATTTCAACATAGGAAGGAGTTAATGCTGCCAGGATGGCCAGCGACATCTGGGGAAGGGTGAACGTTGCGCGCCGTTTCCGCCAGAAATCCTCCGGCCGGCACGGTGAGATAATATAAAGACGCATCTGCCTGTGTTTCACATCAGTCCCTGTATCAGCTTTCGGTCACCCCTCCTGAAACAATAAAGGCCATAACACGGCCGCTGTCAGCCTCGAGCGGTGAGACCTGTTCCCTCGGG
>JBBIUL010000162.1:0-5416 GCA_037440265.1 Nitrospira sp.
TGTTGAGCAACACTGTAAATTCATCGCCGCCGAGCCGGGCGAGGAGCGATTGGGTTTCTTCCTTCGTTACATGCGAGACGCTGTCTGATGCACGCAGGCACTTCAGCAAACGGTCTGATACGCCCCGCAGCAGCTGGTCGCCTGCCTTGTGCCCGATCGAATCGTTTATCTGCTTGAAATTATCCAGGTCAAGAAACATGATTGCCAGCATTTTATCTTCCCGGTCCGCATACAGAATTGCCTGTCTGAGCCTGTCATTGAAAAGGTAGCGGTTCGGAAGGTCGGTCAGGACATCGTGATAGGCAAGGTAGTTGCTTTTCTCTACCGCTTTCTTGAATGCAGAGATATTTGTGATGACTATCAACGCATTATCGTCTCCGTTCGGAATGCATTTCAGTTCATAGTGATTATCAGACGTCGGATGATAATATTCGAAGCTTTGAATGTCTCCGTTTTGGAATGCCTTTTCCATGCGATGAGTAACAACGGGGACAATGTCAGATATCATCACAGCAGACAGGCTCTTGCCTGTCATATTGTCAACCGGGACAACAAGGCTGTTATGCCGGGCCCCTCTGAACCCGGTTATGGCGCCGTTTCTGGTGATATGCAGTACGAGGTCCTGGCTGTCAGATGCCGGCTCTTCTTGTTTGTTCATGAGGAGGGATTTGCATCTCGGGCATCTCAACCGTGTGCCTGGCTGCAGGGTGCTGACTGCTTTCAGTTTTGCAGTACAGTTAGGGCATATCACATACTGATTATAATATAAAAACGGTGTTTGGAAAATGGAAATTATACGGAGAGGGCAATCAAATCTGCGGTGAGTGAGTTGTTCCTGATACGCATGAGCGCTACTGAGACCGGCAGGGTGAAACGTCTTGGTCCTGCACTGCCGGGGTTGAGAAAGAGTACGCCGTTTCGGTTTTCAACGACCGGTTCATGTGTATGGCCGGAAATTACAGCGCTGAACCCTGAGGCAGCAGGGTCAAGGTCGAGTCTGCCGAGATCATGGAGCACGTAGAAGGAAAAACCATTGACCTCAGCGGTATCGCTCAGCGGAAGTGTAAAGGCCCACTGTTCCCTGTCGGTGTTTCCCCTGACGGCAATCACCGGGGCGATGTTCCTGAGGGACTCGAGCACCGATATCCTGCCGATGTCACCGGCATGGATAATCAGAGAAACGCCTTGGAGTGCCATTGCAGCTTCGGGACGAAGCAGACCGTGGGTGTCTGAGATGACCCCTATGAGCCGGTCACTGTTTTGCGTATTCAAATCATCTGGCTTTTTCTGCATCTGGTTTTATGATCAGTGTTCGTTGACAGTGTTTTATGAGGACAGCAGGAGCTACGGGACAAGGGCGAGGGATTTGAGGCCTGTTGCTTCGTCTATTCCTGCAATGATATTCATGTTGTGTACGGCCTGGCCGGAGGCCCCTTTCACGAGGTTGTCAATGGCCGTGATTATAATAAGTGTATTTGTGCGTTGGTTGATTTTTAACCCGATATGACAGAAGTTTGTACCGCGTACATTTTTTATGTTCGGATACATACCTTGTTCAAGCACCGCGACAAACGGCTCATTCCGGTAACTGGTACGATAGATGTCAAAGAGGACATTCTCAGATATTTTTTTCTTTAACGGAGCGTATATAGTGGTTAAAATCCCGCGGTCGACCGGCAGGAGATGCGGGGTGAAGTTGACCGTTATCTTTTTGCCGGCAAGGGATGACAATTCCTGTTCGATTTCAGGGGTATGCCGGTGTACTGCAATGCCATAGGCCTTGAACCCTTCGTTTACTTCACAGTACGAAACGGCCAGATCTGCCTTGCGGCCTGCACCGCTTGTGCCTGACTTGGAGTCAATTATGATTGAAGATACATCAATGAGTTTGCTGCTTAAAGCAGGCTTCAGCCCGAGGATAGCACCGGTCGGATAGCAGCCGGGGTTTGCTATCAGTCGGGACTTTCTTATTCTGCTTCGGTAGATCTCCGGCAGTCCGTAGACCGCCTGCTTCAGGGTGTTTGTGAAGTTATGGGGGATGCCGTACCACTCCTTATATACTCCGGGACTGACAATCCTGTAGTCGGCAGAGAGATCAATGACGGTCCTGCCGTTTCTGTAAAAAAAATCCACGGCCTCCTGCGAAGCGCCGTGGGGAAGGGCAAGAAAGAAGACATCGGCCTTCCCGAGGAGTTTTTCCCTGTTCAGAGGCTCGAAAGAGAGTTTCTTATAGGCATGAAGATGGGGAAAGACCTCGCTGACCTTCCTGCCGGCAGATTTCTCAGAGGTGACAGCTGCAACAACAACATGAGGATGATTTGCCAGGATGCGCATGAGTTCAATGCCCGTGTATCCGCTGGCACCGCAGATTGCGACTGAAATCATCTTTTTCTTTTTTGAGGCTTTGTTCATAGTCTTCATTGTAATCCCATTATGATAAAAAAATAAAGGGTCCGTTTTTTGAACGAACCCTTCAGAACTGATCGAAGTATCCCGGTGTCGAGATAACAGATTATCTCTTGGAGAACTGGAAGCGCTTCCTTGCTCCCTTAAGGCCGTATTTCTTTCTTTCCTTCTCTCTCGGGTCTCTGGTAAGAAAGCCTTCTTTTTTGAGCTTTCCCCTCAAATCGCTGTCGACCTTGGTCAAGGCCCTTGAAATGCCGTGTCTTACTGCACCGGCCTGACCGGTCAACCCGCCGCCATTGACCTTCACGTTGATATCGTGCTTGCCGATAACGCCTGCAAGTTCGATGGGCTGTCTGATGATCATCCGGAGCGTTTCTCTCGGGAAATATTCATCCACGGGTTTGTCATTGACATTTATCTTGCCGGTGCCGGGAGTGATATTTACCCTTGCAACTGATGTCTTCCTCCTGCCGGTTGCTCCATACTTTATTTCTGCCATTCGAAAAACTCCTTTATTATAAACGTTCAGGTGACTGTGCCTGATGCGGGTGCTCAGCGCCCCTGTATACTTTCAGTTTCTTGAACATGCTCCTGCCAAGTCTGTTCTTTGGCAGCATTCCCCAGACAGCCTTCTCTATGACCTTCTCAGGCTTTTTTTCGATGAGTTCTTTTGCTGACTGAGCCTTGATGCCGCCGATATATCCGGTGTGGTGATAATATACCTTGTCAGTCAATTTATTGCCGGTGAGCCTTACCTTGTCAGCGTTGATGACGATCACAAAATCGCCAGTGTCGACACTTGGGGTGAATACCGGCTTGTTTTTCCCCCTGAGGCATGTAGCTACCTTAACGGCAAGTTTGCCGAGTACGGCATCCTTGGCGTCAACAACATACCATTTGCGGTTAATGTCCTCTTTTTTTGCATACTGAGTCTTCATGAGTATCCTGCGACCTTTCCATGTAAAAATTTGAGATTAAATAAGATAATGCAAACAGGAGAAAATTGTCAATATTTCTGAATGGTTTTTTAAGATAATTTTGAGAAATCCGCAAGCCGGCTGAGGGTGTCCCAAATCTCTTTCAGCAGGGAGAGCCTGTTCATCTTGATGTCTTCATCTTTGTCCATCACCATTACCTTGTCGAAAAACGCATTCACCGGGGCAACGAGGCCGGACAGGGTTCTGAGGGTTTCGAGGAAATTCCCCTCATTGAACAGAGGATCGGAGTTTTTCTTCAGGTCAGTAAAAGCTGCGTAGAGTTCTTTCTCAGCATCGAGTGCAAGGAGTTCGGTCCGCAGTGACGGCAGGACCCTTTTGGGGATAATGTTGTTTACTCTTTTTACTGACAGGAGGAAACCGGGAAAATAATCCTCTGCCCTGATTTGTCTCAGAGCATCAAGCCTTGCGGTTATCCCGGTCAGGGGAACAACTGACGAAAGAGGGATTACGGACTCTACCGAATCAGCTTCATGTCCAAGGGATGACAGGATAAAGGCCGTGCGCTGGTCCATAAATGAAAGGACAGTCTTTATGGTGTCGGTTCCGGCACGGATACCAGAGACGTCGAGAAGGTTCTCAACAGCGGCAGTGAAAATTTCATTCAGCGTTACCGGGTATTGCCGGTCAAGGAGGATTGAGATGACGCCCATGGCCTGTCTTCTGAGAGCAAATGGGTCTTCTGAGCCGGTAGGCACTGACCCGATTGCAAAAAACGAAGCAATGGTGTCTGTCTTGTCTGCAAGGCTCAGGAGCGAGCCTGTTTCCGTTGACGGCAATCTTCCGCCAAAGTGCTGGGGCAGATACTGCTCCTCGATCGCAGCTGCAACAGCTTCATCTTCCCTGAAATGGCGGGCATAATATTTGCCCATAATGCCCTGCAGTTCGGCAAACTCCCGGACTACTCCGGTGATGAGGTCAGCCTTGGACAGTCGTGCTGCCCGCAAGACCTTGTCATGCAGGGAAGGGGCAGACTTTTGGGACAGGAAACCAGCCAGAGAGACAACCCGTTCGGTTTTTTCAAAAAGACTTCCGAGTTTGTCGTGGAAAGTAACCTGCCTGAGGTCTTCTACCCGGTCGGCAAGACTTTTTCCCGTATCTTCACGGTAATAGAATTTTGCATCATCAAAACGGGCCTTGATCACGCGTTCCGCACCGACCCTGATGGTCTCTGCGTTCTCAGGCTTTGAGTTGCTGATGACAATAAAGTTGTTCGTGAGATTGCCGGCCGCATCCTGAACAGCGAAATACTTCTGATGGTCTTTCATAACCGTAACAAGGAGTTCCCTCGGCAGTGCAAGGTAATCGCTGCTGAAGCTGCAGAGCACCGGTGAAGGGTACTCAACGAGGAAGTTGACGGTGTCGAGGAGCGCTTCGTCTGCTACCGGATGCTTTTCTGATTTTGCAAGCAGGTCTGCAATGCCTTTGCGTATGGCGATTTTCCTCTTGTCATGGTCGAGTATGACAAAGTTGTTCTCGAGGAGATTCATATAAAAAGATATCTCCTTCACCTGGAAAAAGGCAGGTGAAAGAAAGCGGTGACCCTTTGTAAGGTTGCTGCTCTTTATTCCGTCAATCTCAAATACGACGGTTTCAGTGCCGAACAGGGCAAGAATCCAGTGTATCGGTCTGGCGAACGTAATGGCGCTGTTCCCCCAGCGCATTGATTTTGGAAAATGTAATGAGAATATGATTTTCTGAAGTGCGTCAGGCAGTACCTTTATTGCGGGCTGGCCTTTTTCCTCTATAACTGCTGCAACATATTCAGCCTTGCCCTTCATTTTTACAATCAGATCTTTAACTTCAAGGCCGAGCGAGCCTGCAAACCCTGTTGCAGCCTTTGTAGGGCTGCCTTGTTCATCAAAGGCTGCCTTCCTTGACGGACCAAAGACTTCCTTTGCCATGTCTCTCTGGGTAACCGATACGCCCTCTGCAATTAAAGAGAGTCTTCTTGGTGTGGCAAAAGCGTTTATGTTCCTGTAGTCGAGGCGGTATTCTTCGAATACCCTGGCTGC
>JBBIUL010000163.1:0-5398 GCA_037440265.1 Nitrospira sp.
TCATCCCGATAAGAGTGAGGTCTATCCCTTCCTCCTTCATCCAGGCCTGAAGGAGCGTGCTTGTAAGCAGGAGCGGCAGGCCGCAGGAGAATCCCATTAGCAGGGAAACAACCATGCGCCTGCTCAGGATAGTCCTTATGACTGTTTTTGGTTTATTGGTCTGCATTCTTTGGGCGAAGAATTATGATCCCGGGTTTATCTTTGATATATTCCAGGAAGTCCTCATCAATAACCTTTCTCTTTTCAGGTGCTGAGGAGGCGTGTCTGAACTTTACGGTCTGCCCTTCCTTGATTATAATGCCGACATGCGATACATCCAGCCCCTGCTCCGCTGAAAATACCCCGGCATAGTCCCCGGTCTTCATCCTGCTGATGACAGCATCGTCAATGGCATCTGCAGGTACAAATGTTATTTGCCTCTCAAAAGCCCTGACCCCGGGAACAAAGGCCGAACCATCTTTCTTTCTGTTAAGCAGTTTTCTGGCCTCTACTGCTTTCTCCGCGCCTACATTTCCTGTGACATCTTCGATAGAGGCCGAATGCGATTCTCTCCAGTCAGTAAAAAAATGGTTTCTGTTTGAAAATGAAACAATGCCTTCTTTGTATCTGACCTTTTTCAATTGATCAACAAACTCCAGATATGAAGAGGACCGCCTCATTGTCTCCACATAGTCAAGAAACGTGAAACAGTCAACACCCTCCAGATTTATCACGAGAACCTCGGCGCTGTTCTCGTTTCCTATTAACGTTGAAGCCTCATAGCTAATCCCGAGAAGCCCGCGGGAAAGGGATACTGTCCGTTCTCCCGGGTCCTGTATCAGGCGGGATTCCCGAAGAGAATCCTCCAGGTCTTTTGCCGTCCATCTGCCCAATTTGACCTGCATACTGACCATCTGTTGCCCCTTTCATTCACAGCCACCTGAGAAATGTTCGGATCATGAAAATATCTGCAAAATCCGGCAATCCAGGGAAACCAGAGATTATTATACAGCAACAATTTCTTTTCTATAAATGCATGAAAGAGGAAAAGATGAGATTGCTTAAGAAGAATGCCCTGCCAAATCCTTTGAAGTTCTGCAGTTTCCATTCGGAGCAAGACACTTATCACCCAGATTATAATGAAAAAGCCCCCTGCCGTCGCCGAGTTCCCTGTTGCAGGCAAGTATGCAGGCACCGCAGTTGACACAGGAGACATCTTTCTTGTCCCTTCTGGGAAGAACATTCATAAAACATGCCTTTTCGCATTCTTTGCAATTTGTGCATTCAAATGCCCTCAGGGTATCCATTTTCAGCCTTATCGAGACAGGGCTGACCCAGCCAAAGAGCATCTGCATAAGGCCTGCAGCACAAATATACCGGCAGAGCACATGTCTTACAAAAATCGATGTAATAAGCATATATATCGATACCCCGATAATGCCCGCCTTCACTCCGAAGGTAAAGTCCCAGTTTATTATCTGGCTCCAGACAGTTTTTGGTGCCACAAAATAACCTGTAAGGGCAATGCTTCCTGCAAGAGGTATCAAGACTATACTAAGAAAGGCCAGACCGAAATACAAGGTCTTGTTCCCGGGAGGTGTGTCAGGGTCATTCTGGGATTTTCGATACAGACTTCTTCTGCCAAGCAGCTTGACCGTAAGGTAGTCTGAAAGCTCAAAAAGCGCACCCTCAGGACAAAGCCATCCGCAGAAAAACCTTCCGGTCAAAAAACCAAGCAAGGGGAATATTCCGAGGACAATGAGCCACGGCAGTATTGCTTTGAGAAAAAACTGCACTGCTATATGCAGGGAGCCGCTCAGACTGTGGTCGGCATAAAAACCTGCCTGCAGTCCGAGACTCCAGACATTTCCAAAGATAAACAATTCCCTGGTTGCCGCATCATATCGGAGAATGTCAAATACAGGCAGGAGAAAAACCAGCATGATAAAGGCAACCTGGGTTATTCTCCTGTATCCGGTAATAGTCATAATTCCTTTATAGCATTATTCCTGCAGGCAAACCATGATGTGCATCATACGGGTAAACAGAAAGCTGCCTGTTTTCCTTGCAGATGCAACAGGCAGCTCGGGGAGAGTGCATTATTATTGCAAAAAAAAGACGTGTCAAAATATGATCTGGATCATATTCCCCAGCGCATAAGCGCGATGACAAAAATAATAATAAACACAAGCACAAGGTTCATATAAGCGAAAAAGAAAAATAACCGCTCGTAAAAGGGTTTTTTCAAGCTCGTCCCGCTCGGTTTCAGCACGCCAATCTCTTTCATTGCCAGAATTTTTTCCTCGCCGTGCGGAGCGGTCTTCAGCAGTTCGGTAAGATCATGACCCGCTGAGTGCTTCTGCAGATGAGAGCCGTTTTCCCAGAGCTTGCTCCCTGACACGTCATAAATCTTGCCATTGTATCCGACATAGGCAGGCCTTCCCTCCTTTCCGTCATAATTGAGGAGTTCGTCAACACCAATATCCTGGAAACCTGTTGCGCTAACTGTTTTTCTTTTCTTTCTCATCTTAGGACCAATATAAAGGGTCACAATCAGCGCAGTAGACAACATGATCAGAAAAAGAGAAATTTTTATGCTTAGCAGGATTCCGAATCTGGTTGAAAACAGTGTCTGCCAGGAAGGCACTCTTGCCACAGCCAGCAGAACACCAGTTATGGAGATCACTATTATTGATATCCATCCGAGTATAAGTTCACCCTTCGGCAGTCCCTTTGAGGCATAAGCTGGCTTGAGGAGTATATGGACATAAAGTATTGTGCCGAACCATATGATAGCGGTAAAAAGATGTACATAGGCAACAATAAAACGGATAATCTTCTGGGTCTTTGACAGCGGCCTGTAAAGACCCTTTATTTTCATGTCTTCGACAAACTGTTCCCCTTTTTTTGTAAGAGGGCCGGCTCCTATGGCTTCAACATGGCACTCGCTGCATGCAAACCCGGTCTGACGGGCATATTCTGCAGTTGCATCTGCAGAAGAAGGAACAAAAACAATTAAAATTAATAAAGAAACGAAAAGCAGAAATGGTCTGGACATGTACTAATCATAAAAAAAAACAGGGGCAGTTGCAACTGCCCCTGTTTAAGGTTCTCTATTAAGCCTCCTGTACAGCAGGGCTTGCAGCAGACACAGGCTCCTTACCCAGTTTGAAGAAATCAAGGACTAAGAGCCAGACACCATAAAGGAACCCGAACCCGAATATAGCCCTGAATATCCAGAACCACAGGTTGTACGTGCCCTTAACAGCCACATAATCCAGTCCGAGCAGCCTCTCCATATAGACCTGGACCATCCCTGCCCCAGTGATCGTAAGGACAATAAAAACCATAGAGATAGTCATCCACCAGAATGACCTGTATCCCCGAGAGGTTTTAAACTCGGTTACTCCTCGTATCAGCGGCATGGTGATATATATCATTGCGACGATAAGAAGAACATATGCCCCGTAGAATGCGAGATGGCCATGGGCAGTGGTTATCTGGGTCCCGTGAGTCCATTTGTTCACCTGGGGAAGAGTGTGGATTACGCCCCAGAGCCCTGCTCCCACAAAGTTGAAGATGGCGTGTGCTGTTGCCAGGAACAGGCCTATTTTGTTTGTAACAACCCTGTGTTCACGGGTAGTCCTGAAGGCATCCCATACCATCAGAAGCAGGGGAATCGGCTCAAGCGAGCTGAATACCCCGCCGACCCACAGCCAGTATTCAGGGGTCCCTATCCAATAGTAGTGGTGCCCGGTACCTAGGATGCCGGTAAACATAACCAGGCCGACTTCTATGTACATCCATTTTTCGACAACTTCTCTCTTCGCCCCTACAACCTTCATCAGCATAAAAGCAAGCAGCGCGCCGGCTATGATCTCCCATGCGCCTTCAACCCAGAGGTGTATCACCCACCACCAGAAGAACTGGTCTTTAACCATACTGCTTGTGTAGGCCATCCCAGGCAGATACATGAGTGCAAGGAATGTCAGACCTCCGAGCAGTGTTCCCTGTATTCCTGTCCACCTTTTGCTTTTAAACATTGTCATGAAATTGTTCACAAGGAACAGTATCACTGAGAGGGCTATGAGCCAGTCTGCCCACCGCGGCGCCTCAATATATTCCCTGCCTTCGTTCAGAAGCTGTGTTCCGAGCACAACCTTGTTGGCCTGTGGGTCCAGCCCCATCCAGATGTAACCAAGGACAACCAGGGTGACAGTGACCACCGTTGCCCAGAACTGGAACAGCGCGAGCGGGACGCTCCACAGTTCCCTCTGTGATTCCTCAGGCACTACATAATACGTAGCCCCCATAAGGCCCATAAGAAGCCATACAACAAGCGCGTTTATATGAAGGGTTCTTATTGTGTTGAAGTTCAGGATAAAGAAATCCGGCCAGATAAACTGAAATGCTGCAATAACACCGACCAGGACCTGGACAAGAAAGAGCACAACAGCGAATGTGTAAAAGTACTGTGCGATCTTTTGACTTTGATATTTCATCTATACGCCTCCTTTCTTACTTAAGCGTTATAAGATAATCTGCAAGCTGGTTAAGTTCTTCCTCAGTCATCTGAGGATACGGCGGCATCGCTGAATCAGGGACAACACTGGCTGGATCGATCAAATGTTTCTTATGCCATTCCGGATCAGGTTGTCTCAATGCTGCATGGGTGAGGTCAGGCCCTGAAGTCCCGCCTACTCCACCGATAACATGACAGGCTGAACAGCCGTATTTCTGGTAGACTGCAACCCCTCCGGCCTTTGGCTGAACGAGCGACGCGAGTACCGGCTTGGGCGGCCAGTCGTTCGTATTAACCTTTGATGTCCAGTCGAGAAAAACTATGATTTTTTCAGCCTCTTCAGCAGTAATACCGAGAACCGGCATGGCAGCTGTCTTCTTGACTTTCCTCGGGTTAACGAGAAATTTTTTCAGATAATCAGTTGGTTTGTTAACCGTGGTCTTGGTAAGGTCAGGGGCAAAATATGACCCGTTTCCAAAAATGGTATGGCACCCTATGCAGTCATATTTGTGCCAAAGCATCTTCCCTGCGTTCACCTCTTCCGTAATCTCAGGCGCCCTTTTATCAAGCTGTTTGATCGTGTCATAGGACAGACCGAGGAAAATAAGAAAAAAGAACACACTGCCGAAGATGAAGAGATTCCTAACTCCCTTATTGCTCATACACACCTCCTGTCTTCTCCGGTATTTCCGGATTTGTTACAACAATTTTAGACAGGAGAAAACTTCAGGTCTATGATGTAAATCATAATGATGTGAAAAGAGCTGTTTCATCATTCGGGACACTGAATAGTTATCAGCAGATACCTGCTGTTGAAGTCAAAATACCACTTGATAAATCAGACAAAACGGTTATAGATTGGAGATTGACCGTACCGTTTCCCCCTCTTATACAGCC
>JBBIUL010000164.1:0-5352 GCA_037440265.1 Nitrospira sp.
TTTATTACGCTCGGGCCGGTGTATGAAACACCTTCAAAAAAGCAGTACGGTGCCCCTCTGGGCACGGGTATTTTTGATAAGATCAGGAGCCGGATATCCATACCGGCTTTTGCGATCGGCGGAATAAAGTCTGATCGGGCAAGCGAAGTATTAAATTCCGGAGCATACGGCATCGCCGTCATATCAGCGATCCTTGCTTCCGATGACATAAAAAAAAGTACGGAAGATTTTGTGAGGTTATTACAATGACACGCATGGAACTGGCCAAAAGAGGGATGGTGACTGATGAAGTAAAAACCGTTGCAGCTGCCGAGGGCATTTCGCCTGAACAGCTTTCAGAGGATATTGCAAAGGGCGTAAGCGTGATTCCCATAAACAACAATCATGGGATAGCTCCGGTAGGCATCGGCCGCAGCATGCGCACGAAGATAAACGCGAACATCGGAACATCAAAAGACAAGGTTTCGATAGAGAGCGAGATGGAAAAGCTCAAGGTGCTTGTAAAGTACGGTGCGGATGCGGTCATGGACCTTTCAACCGGAGGTCCCATCAGAGAACTGAGAAGCATGATGCTGAAAAAGTCCCCGGTTGCTGTCGGGACGGTCCCCATTTATGAAGCAGCGGTGAAGGCGGCCGAGCAGAAAGGCTCAATCTCGAAAATGACGGCTGACGATCTGTTTGCAGTCATAGAAGACCATGCTGCCGAAGGGGTTGATTTCATTACCGTGCATTCCGGATTGAACATGAAGGCGGTCGAGCGTTTGAGGAATGAGGGAAGGATCCTCGATATCGTAAGCAGGGGAGGGTCTTTTCTCCTTGAATGGATGATCTACAACGATGAGGATAATCCCTTGTACGTACAGTATGACAGGCTCCTTGAGATTGCCTATCGGTATGATATGACCCTCAGCCTCGGAGACGGGATGAGGCCGGGATGTCTTGCTGACGCCACAGACCGTACCCAGATCGAGGAGCTCCTCACCCTGGGCGAACTCAGGGACCGGGCGGTTGACAGAAACGTGCAGGTCATCATCGAAGGCCCCGGACATGTTCCATTGAACCAGGTCGAGCTCAATGTGAAAATTCAGAAAGAGATCTGCAAGGGCGCGCCGTTTTATGTGCTCGGCCCCCTGGTGACCGACATCGGCATGGGGTATGACCATATCACGGCTGCCATCGGCGGCGCTGTTGCCGGGGCTGCAGGCGCAGATTTTCTCTGCTATGTGACGCCTTCCGAACATATAAGACTTCCGTCTATTGAAGATGTGAAAGAAGGGGTCATTGTGTCAAAGCTTGCTGCCCATGCCGCCGACATCGCCAAGGGAATAAAGGGCGCCATGGATGCTGACATCAAAATGGCCAGGTGCAGAAAGGCGCTTGACTGGAACGGCCAGATCGCCCTGAGCCTAAACCCTGATAAAGTCAGGGCATGGCGGGCAGAGGTGCCGCCCACCGAGAGCGAGGTCTGCAGCATGTGCGGAGAGTTCTGCGCTATCAGGACTGTTGAAAAGGCATTGAAGAAAAAATAGGGAAGGACCGGAGAAGATCAATTCGATACTGCTGATAGGCCCTACCGGAACCGGCAAGACACCGCTCGGCGCCTGCTTCGAACAACACGGGATCCACGGACAGATGTGCTTTCATTTTGATTTCGGTCATGAACTCAGGACCATAGCAGGACATGAATTTCCTCCCGAGGGGTTTAACCGGGAAGAACATACCTTCATAAAGGACGTTCTGCACAGGGGGCTGCTCCTTGAGAACGAGCATTTTCATCTTGCATGGAAGATCCTCTATGCATTCAGGGAACGGTGCATGCTGCGGGAAAACGCTATCCTTGTGCTGAACGGTCTGCCGCGCCATATTAACCAGGCAAGAGATATGGCGGGTATTGTGCGGGTAGGGGCGGTGGTAGTCCTCGAGTGTGCCGCTGATGATATAGCAAAGAGGATCAGGACAAATACCGGCGGAGACCGGTCAGGCAGGACCGATGACGGGATCGAGATGGTCGGGAAAAAACTGGAGATATTCCATGAACGCACGCTGCCTCTCATAGATTTCTATGAACGGGCAGGAAGCAAGGTCATAAGATCAACTGTCTCCGTGACCTCAACGGCAGACACACTATACCGCGAGATTCAGTCTTCATTAACAGGACTGAAGTGAAAGCTTCAGCCTCAGGGAAGCATACGTTTTGCTAACTCCTGAATTTCTGGAGTTCCATTAGGAGGTTCATGGCCTCTGCCTTTAATGAACTGATGACAGCATTCATGTTTTGGGAAGAACTGATCAGGGTATTTGTGGTGTTCTGAATCTGTTGCATGGACCCAACGATTTCTTTGCTGTTGTTTTTCTGATTTTCCATGGCATGTGCAATCTGTGATGCCTGTTTTGAAACATTGTCGGTAGCCTCTGCTATCTGCCGGCTTACCCCTTTCTGTTCAGTGGTAGCAACCTTTAACTGAGCCGAGAGGTCTTTTACCCTTTCAGCTGCCTCAATGATAAAGGTGCTGCCTTTCCCCTGTTCCTGCAATGCATGGGAGATGCTCTCTATCTGTTCTGTCATGGAGTTGATGGCGGTGGTGATGTGTCTGACGGCAATCGCTTCTTCTGCTGTAGCCTTCTGGATGGCCTTGGCCATCAGGGTAGAGGCCTTTGAGCTTTCAGATATCTCTCCGAGGACTGAAGTAACGTCCTGCACCAGCTTGATGCCTTTATCAACATTCTGTATGCCGTCAGATGCAATCGTGAAACTCGATTTCATGGTATCCTGAATGGCTCTGATCAGTTCTTTAATCTCGCTTGTCGAGTAGGATGTCCGTTCGGCAAGGCTCTTGATCTCGTCAGCTACGACCGCAAACCCCCTGCCGTGCTGGCCGGCCTTTGAAGCGAGTATGGCAGCGTTTATCGCAAGCAGGTTGGTCTGCTCTGCAACATCAACGATGACGCTGGTTATTTTCCCGATGTCCCCGGTTTTCTGGCCGAGCACGTTTATAACGTCGGAGATAGCCTTTACGCTTCCCTTGATGTTCACCATCCCTTCCATTGCAGAGTTGGCTGCCATCATGCCTTTGTCTGAGGCATTGGTCATTACAACCTCGGCGAGGCCGACAGACTCGGCTGCCCGCTTCTCTATATCTTTGGTGGTGGCATTGACCTCTGAGATGGAAGAAGATATTTCTTCGGAAGATGTTGACAGGCTGCCAAGGTTATCGGTTATCTGTTTGATGGATGCGAGCATCTCCTCTATCGAGGACGCGGTATCGTTTGCCGTTTCACTGAATATGACCGAGTTCTCCGCAATTTTCTCTATGGATGCGGACATCTCAAAAATGGAGGAAGAGATCTCGGATGACGAGCCTGAAAGATCGCCGGTGCCGGAGGCTACTGTTGTTATCGAATGGTTCAGCTCCTGGGTCTCTGCAATGGTTTTCTGAATCGCTTTTTTCTGGGTGTCCGATGATTCGACCATTGCTTTTGAGGCTGAGACGACGGTTGAGGTGACATTCAGTATACTGTTTGTCATTTTCGTGACTTTCACGAGCATGTCCTTGAGGTTGAAGGCCATTCTGTTGATTGCTTTTTCAAGTGAACCGACCTCGTCCCCGGTTCTTACCTCTATGGTATGGGTAAGATCTCCGGAAGCGATCTTGTCTGCGACCTGCTCTATGGTGATTATTGGTTTTGTAATGAGTTTTGAAGTGAAAAAATATACGAGTATAATCGACAGAACAAAACAGAGTACTGAAGCTCCAAAGGCCCACAGAAGGAGTTGATACAATGGTGCATTGATGGCATTTGATTTCACTCCGAGACGGAGCGCTCCGACGATCTGGTTGTCTGCATCAAGAAGGGGGAATGACAGATCGTAGAATGAATCAACAGTCTGGACCAGAGCTGAATCTGATGCTGCAGCCAGCAGGGATGCAGGGTCCCTCATCTCCCTGCCCACATTATTCTGGTCAGAATGAAACAGTATCTTTCCCTTTTTGCTCATGATCATGGAATAACCTATTGCTTTTTCCCTGGATGAGAGATCAGCCAGCTTCTCATTTATCCCCTCCAGTGATGCAAGGGGAATACCAAGGGACAGGACTTTGCCCAGTTCTTTCTGCATGCCTTCGCCAACAGAGGCAGACTTGGAAAGGATCGCAGTCTTGTATCTGTTATAGGAGATATATGTCAGGACAGATGTGTTTATGATGATAATAAATAACACAATCCCGCTCACCAGGAGGGTTGTTTTTTTCTGCAGGTTCATTTTTGTTTTCATTTGATGACCTTTGTTGCAGAGGTTAATAAATCAAAAGGGACCTTTAACCCTAATGCCGCAGCTTCCTTGATATTGATTATGAAATCTATTTTTTTCGGCTGTTCAACAGGCATGGATGCAGGCTTTGCCCCCTTGATGATGCCGGCTGCCATTTTTGCTGCTTCCTTCCCCTGTTCCTGGGGGTTTGCAGCAATGGTAATGACAACCCCTTCATCTTCCCCTCCGCCAATGGTTGCAGCTATCGGAATTTTAGCGGCGTGGGCAAGTGATGTTATATTGCTGATGCAGTGCATTGCTGAACAGCTCGTGGTGAGAAAAAGGGCATCGACTTTTTCAATGGCGGATGCATCCTCTTTTTTCTTTACGTTGAGTTTCACTGATTTGAATCCCAGGCTGGCTTCATGCTGCCTGATTTCGTTCAGCTGCATGACCGTGTCTTTTTCCGATTCACTGTAAATTACTCCCAATGTTGAAAAATTGTGAATGCTCCTGAGGTTCTTCAGCACTGTTGCAACCGGCACTTTCGAGCTTATTCCGGTTATGTTGCTGCCTGTTGCACCGACTGCCTGGGGGTCGAATACACCGGCAAAAACGATGGGGATGCCGGACGCCTCTTTTATCGTTGCCAGTGTTGCAGGTGCTCCGTAAGAGACAATAATATCTGAGCCGACTGCTGCCAGCTTTCTCGCGGCATTTGTCCATGACATTGCATCAGGCATGGGTGTCTGCAATACAACCTCAGACTTGATGCCTTCGGCTGACAGGGATTCAGTAAAGGCCTTGTGGATATCCTTGTAATACGGGGTGCTGCCGGTCATGATGATGCCGACGGTTTTTTCAGCAGCACCAGAAAGATGTGGGACAGAAAGGAAAATGATTAAAAAGCAGAAAAGGCCAAGCCACGTGAACCTGAATACATATCTATTCATCGCAATACCTTACCATTTTCTGGAAAGTGTCAGCAATATCCTGTAAGCCCGGCCGTCTGAGACGTCATCATAAGGGTAGTCCACTGCATCATTGAATCTGCTGTAAAGGTACTGGATCCCTGCAGCAATTCCCTGTTTAAACCGGTATTC
>JBBIUL010000165.1:0-5341 GCA_037440265.1 Nitrospira sp.
TCCGAGAATATCGTGTATACTTTGTTCATGGTCTGTTCCTCCTTGCTGGTATAGGGTTTGGCGACTTCTACACCAATCAAGTATAAAGAACAGACCTCGTTTCTATAAATCTTTACCGGACACTAATGAGTTTATATATTAATATTCAGCTAAATGTTTTTTTGTCGAGAAGCGCTTTTTCAAGGTCGATGTGATCAGATTCAATTTCAGACAAGGCAGTAAAGACTCGTTTGACCCGCGGTTCTGAAGCCTCAAGCGCAGCCTGCCGGTAAAATGCGGTTGCGGACTTCTCACGTTCATGGGCGGATGATATATTTTCCCTGTCGTCGTCCGAAGCAACTTCCTTGCCCGGCTCAGGTTCGGGCAGGTCACATTTGAGGATTTTTTTGACGACCGAGGCATGTTCAGCTTCAATCTTAGACAGGTATTTGAAAATACCCTGGAGTTCGATGTTCTTTGTATTTGCCATCGCATCACGATAGAAGGGGGCATTATTTACCTCAAGCTGCAGCGCTTTTTCAAGATTTCTGCGTGAAATGTCAGTCAGAGTTCCGATACTGGTATTTTCATCGATCCACTCAGAAGCCTTTACGATATAGAGGTCTGTTGCCCCGCAGAAAGGACAATGTGAAGGTTTTTCCTTTCCCATGTAAGGGTCGCCGCAAATCAAACATCTGTATACTGTCATTGTTGTTTCCTCC
The DNA here is from genome assembly GCA_037440265.1 of Nitrospira sp. Lineage (GTDB taxonomy): Bacteria > Nitrospirota > Thermodesulfovibrionia > Thermodesulfovibrionales > UBA6898 > JBBIUL01. Next base: position 702 of record JBBIUL010000165.1, read on the forward strand.
TTCGTGTACAAATTATTTTCTTAAAGTCTTCTCCGGAACAGCACAAAGAAACGCTCTTTCAGTTTTTCGAAAAACGGTCTTTGTTGCCAGTTTTCGAGTGTTATTTTATCTGATCTGCTGATATCTTCAGAGAAAAGACTTTCCATCTGAAGTCCGAACTCCCTGCTTATTATACCAACATTGCCCTCATCATTTCTTCTGAGGGACTGAAAATCCAGGTTTGCTGAGCCTATGATGCTCCAGATGCCGTCAAAGACAGCGGTCTTGGCATGGAGTATTTCACCGTTATAGTTGTATATCTCAATGCCTTCCCTGAGCATCCTCGTATAGAAGGCCCTGCCGGCATAGTGAGCTGCCAGGATATCAGACTTGCCCGGCAAAAGGAGCCTGACGGCAACCCCTCTCCGGACCGCTTCCGCAAGGATATGGAGCAGTCTCCTGCTGGGGGTAAAATATGCGGTTGTAAGAAAGATGCTTTTCTCGGCGTGGTTGATGCTGTAGTACAACAGTTTCCTCATCCTGCGCCTGCCTCTGGCAGAACTCGCGAAGATCGGCAAAACCGGGATGCCGTGAGGTACAGGGCTGCCCTCTTTTTCAAATGCAAGAGGGAAACGTTTCCAGACCAGCCAGCTTTTCCTGAAGGTCTCGAAGAGCGAATGCACAACCGGGCCTTCGAGGAAGATGCCGGTGTCTCTCCAAGCTTTCTTTTTTTTGAACCTGTGGTATCCCCGGTATTCATTGGCAATGTTCAGGCCTCCGGTGAAGGCTTTCACGCCGTCTATAATAATGAGTTTTCTGTGGTCTCTGTGTACATAGTGAAAAGGAGACAGCCATTTGAAGGGACGCGATGCCCCGATTTCAACGCCTGACTGCCTGAGTTTTTTCCAGAATTTGAACGGTGTGCCGAATGAGCCGAAATGATCATAGAGCATATAAACCTTGCATCCTTCCGCAGCCTTTTCTTTTAGTATTCCGGCCAGTTCAGTCCCTGTTTCGTCATTTCTGAAGATATAGAACTGCAGGCATATAAGTTTCTCTGCCTGCCTGAGTGCATCAAATATTTCGTGGAACACTTGAGGGTCTTTCCAAAGAAGCGTTACCTTGTTGCCGTGCGAAAAAGAAGTTCCGTAAATCCTCTGGATTCTCTTGATGGTAAAAAAAGGGTGTGTGGCGGCACGATTCATATAGAAATAATCGCCTAAAGACTGTTTTCTGTCAATCAACACCTGAAACGTTTGGCTGCCGAAGTGGATATTTCGATAATAAATCAGCTACAATTTATTGGCAGGACAACCTGCGGAGAATCAAAAGACAAAATGGAAATAAAAATAGAGGTACAGAAAGTTGGGGAGGCGGTCTGCGATTGTGAATGCCTGATAATCCCCCTGACTGAAGACAAACAGGGTCTGCAATACTATGCCTTGAGTGTTGAGGCAACCGGTCTCATCAAAAAAACAACCGATTCTGAATTCCGCGGAAAACTCAATGAAACTTTTCTGATTACATCAGCGAGCTCAACAGGACCTGAACGTATTCTGCTTGTCGGCCTTGGCAGGAGAGAAGAAATTACGATTGAAAAACTCCGGCAGGCAGGCGGAAAATCAGCTGTCTGCCTCAGGGACCTGGGGAAAAAAAATATTGCGGTTTCCGCAAGATTCTTAGCGTCGCTCTCATTATCATCATCTTATTTTATTGAAGGAGCGCTGCTCGGACTTTATTCCTTCAAGTCATACAGCTCAGAAAAAAACATTAATCAGATTAAGAAAATTACGGTCCTTTCTGATGAGCCCGGCGAGTTGCATGAAAAGCTTTCGATTACAAAGACCGTGGCATCTTCAGTTGCTTTTGCTCGTGATCTCGTGAATACCCCTTCAAATGATATGACCCCTTCTCAACTGGCAAGGACTGCACTATCTCTTAAGCGGAAAAAACTTGCCGTCAATGTGCTCGACAGAAAGAATGCCGAAAAACTTGGAATGGGCGCGTATCTTGCTGTTGCCCGAGGTTCAGATGAACCGCCGAAGTTTATAGTGCTGAACTACCAGGGTGCAAAAGGAGCCCCGTTTGTCCTGATCGGTAAATCCATTACCTTTGACAGCGGCGGCATATCATTGAAACCTGCGGAAGGCATGGAGAAAATGAAATACGATATGGCTGGCGGTGCTGCGGTGCTCGGCATTATGAAGGCTGTTTCTGAACTGAAGATGCCGGTCAACGTTATCGGGATTTTGCCTGCGACAGAGAACCTGCCTGGAGCCTCTGCCACAAAGCCGGGCGATGTGGTAAAATCGATTAACGGCAAGTACGTGGAAATTATTAATACCGATGCAGAAGGCCGTCTTATTATTGCCGATGCCATAGGTTATGCCAGACGTTTCAAACCCAGGGCAATTATTGATATTGCTACGCTTACAGGGGCATGCTCCATAGCGCTTGGCAGCGAGGCTGCGGCAATGATGGGAAATAATAAAGAATTACTTGATAAATTAAGGAAATCGGCAGATAATACCTATGAGCGGGTGTGGGAAATGCCGCTTTTTGAGGAATATAAGGAATATTTGAAGAGTGATATCGCTGATATAAAGAACTCAAGCGGAAGAAATGGCTCATTAGTCACATCGGCATATTTCTTGTATGAGTTTGCCGGTGATACCCCATGGGTGCATCTTGATATAGCCGGCACTGCATGGGTTGAAAAAGACAAGCCGTACATCCCGAAAGGTGCCTCCGGCATCGGGGTCAGGCTTATCCTGGATTTTTTAAGGAGCTGATATGAGATTATTCAAGCTGCTGATAATAGCTGCATTTTTACTGGTCCCTTCGATGTCGTATGCCTGGGGACCGTTGACCCATATATACCTCGGCAATGAGCTTTATTCGCTTTGTTCATTGCTCCCCGCCGGAATTCTCGAAATCATCCGGCGCTACCGCAAGGATTTTCTCTACGGCAATATCATGGCTGACATCATTATTGGAAAGAAATACCTTCCTGATGAAAAGAGTTCGCACAGCTGGGATGTTGCATTTGAGCTTTTAAACGTTGCGAAAACTAACCAGCAAAAGGCATTTGTATACGGGTATATGACTCACCTTGCGGCCGATACCGTAGCTCACAATGTATACACTGCCGACAGACGTAATCTGGGACATACCTTTATGGAGATGAAGGCCGACAGCATCATCGACAAGAAGTACTGGTTCCAGGCAATTGCCATTGAGAAAAATGTCCAGACAAGAAACGATCTTTTTCTTGAAAATTCCCTTGAACGGTTCATTTTTTCCTTCAAGACAAACAAAAGAATATTCAAGGGCATGGTGCTCCTGTCGGTGTTCAACCAGGGGCGGTTCGGTGATTTTATTGACAGGAATCTTGCTACTACATTGCCTGCAAGAGGAGATATCGTAACCCTTCACCAGGAGTCTCTTGATCAGATGATCGATCTGCTGCAAAACCTTGAACATTCCTCTGTTCTCAAGGCAAAACCGAGCGGAAATGTATACAAGGGTAAATTGATTAAAACGTTTCTTAATTACCAGTGATATCCGGGATATGATTTCTTTTCGTTTCTGCATAGACACTTTTTCAGGATAATTCAACTATTTCCGCATTGCTGCTCTTATTGCAGGGCTCCCTCAGAAAAATCCCAGGTCTGGAGGTCTTTGTCCGCTTCATTTTTATACATCCAATCGGTCAAAAAAGTGGTATTATCTTATAAAGTTAAAGCAGACATACATGAGATATTCTTCAATAACGATAACACTTCTTTTCCTGGTTTTCCTCACCGGAATTTTGAAGGATGCTTCTGTTGCTGATACCGGATATATTACTGCAAGCGGATGTTCTGTCAGCAATGTAGGATATCTGTCTGAGCTTGCAAAAGAGTATGAGAAGAGAACCGGGATAAAGGTATTTGTCCGTGGTGGCGGCAGTTTGCTGGGGCTCCAGGAACTGACTGCCGGCAAGGTTGATTTTGCCGCGTCCTGCAGGGGAAGACTGCCTGATGATCCCAAAGATATTGAGTTCATACCGGTGGCATGGGATGCACTGGTTTTTATTGTCAACAGGTCAAATACTATTGAGAGTATAACCCCCGAACAAGTCAGGGCTATTTACAGCGGTCAGATAACAAACTGGAAAGAACTGGGAGGAAGCAACCTTCCGATAAGGGTTTTTGTCTCAAGGCCGTTAAAAGGTCTCAGCGGGGTGGAATCTTCTACAAAGGAACTGGTTATGCAGGGAAAAGACACTGTCAGGACCGATAACTCTATAGCATTAGCCTCAACAGGGATTGTGGAGCAGATGGTCGAAAAAACTCCGAACGCTTTTGCAACAACAGGCGTTTCAAGCGCACGGAACCGGGACGTCAAGATATTGAAGGTCAAGGGAACCTCCCCGACCAAAGAAAATATCGCAAAAGACAGGTACCCCTATCGCAGACCCCTTTTTCTCCTGGTGCCCAAAAAGGCCAAAACTGAGGTGAAATCATTCATCGATTTTGTCCTGAGCATTGAAGGGCAAAAGTTTATCAGTGCACAGGGAGTTGTATCACTGACTGACCGTAAATGAAGATATCCCTTAAAACAAAGGTGGCTCTGTTTGTAACCCTGGTTCTGTTACTCATCAGCAGTATCAGCACGTA
>JBBIUL010000166.1:0-5332 GCA_037440265.1 Nitrospira sp.
ATATATATATAATGAGCTATCTAAACTTGTATTTCTGTGAAATAATTATATAAATTAATTGTTAATAAATCTTAAGAGGGGGTACGTATGGAAAAATGGAAATGTACGGTCTGCGGTTATGTGTATGACCCTGCAAACGGGGACCCTGACGGCGGGATAGCTCCTGGAACCAGGTTTGAAGATATCCCTGATGACTGGGTCTGCCCTGTCTGCGGGGCTTCCAAGGACCAGTTTGAGAAGGAGTAAAAAGGAAAAGAGGGAGCAGGATTCAGGGGCATCGGGACTTCAGAAGCCTTCCTGAATCCTGTATCTTGTTTATTTCAACCCAAGAACGTCCTGCATATCGTAGAGACCGGCCGGCTTTCCTGAAAGCCAGAGGGCTGCCTTGAGGGCGCCCCTTGCAAAGGTGTCCCTGCTTGAAGCCTTGTGGGTTATCTCGATTCTCTCCCCGAGACCGCCAAAAAGCACGGTATGTTCGCCGACAATATCGCCTGCCCTGACTGTCTGGATGCCTATCTCCTTTTGTGTCCTTGCCCCGATAATGCCTTTTCTCGCGTAGACAGCAACCTCATCAAGGTTCCTGCTGACAGCAGCTGCGAGCACCTGAGCCATTTTCATGGCCGTTCCGCTTGGTGCATCCTTTTTCAGTCTGTGATGCGACTCAACGATCTCAATGTCATAGTCGTCTCCAAGGACCCGGGCAATATCCTGGAGGACCTTGAGGAGAAGGTTTACGCCAAGACTCATGTTCGAGGCCATGACGCAGGGGATCTTTTTGGTGAATAGAGTTATTTCATTCAGGTCATCGGCTGAAAAGCCGGTGGTCCCTATAACCATGGCCTTGCCGCGCTCAGCAGCTGTTTTAATATTCTGCTTTGTTGATTCAATCGAGGTGAAGTCAATGACCAGATCGACATGGTCGATAATTGCATCCAGGCTTTCACTGAGCTTGACCCCGGTTTCTCCGATGCCGACAATAGGGCCGATGTCTTTGCCGATGTCATTGTGTCCTTTTTTTTCGAATGCACCGGCAAGCGAAAGCCCTTCATATTCTCCTGACAGCGCAGTAATCCGGCTGCCCATTTTCCCTGCTGCTCCTGCAACGGCTATTTTCAGCATATGATCCTCCATGAAATAATTTTCAGTGATGCAATTGTATTTGATAAAAAAAGAGTTTCAATAAAAGAGGCTGAACCCTATTGGCCGTGAGACCCTTCTGACCTGTCTTCCTCATCCTCCTCTTCTTCCTTTTTCCCGGCAATGCGGTATTGTTCAGACATCCAGCCGCCCAGATCAATCAGTTTGCACTGCTCAGAGCAGAACGGCCTCCAGGGGTTTTCTTCCCATGTGGTTATCTTCTTGCAAACGGCACAGGTAATCTGCATATCAGCCCTGGACTACATTGTGAATGGTATCTTCATTTTTTTTCAAGAGGTTTCTTATCAACAGATCTGAAATAAAGCCGTTTGCGAGTCCGGTCATGGTGCCGAGCAGGAGTATGACAGGGCTTATGATGAGGACTGCCTCGATCCTCTGTATGAAAAGAAAATAAGCCAGAATCAGTTGTGCAGCATTATGTGCAACAGCGCCTATAAGGCTGAGGCCGACAGGGCCGAACAGGTTTTTCAGCAGGGCATGGGCCAGCCCGATGGCTGCAGTGCTTGCAATGCCGCCGCCAAGGCTGAGGATAAATGAAGGGCCGAGAAACGTGCCTTTGAAAAGTGACGCAATAATCACCCTGATCAGGGTGATTGACATCGCGGTCCTGAACCCGTAGAGCATGAGCGCTACAAGCGTGATGATATTGGCAAGTCCGAGCCTCAGCCAGGGAATCGGGGTCGGCAGCATTGATTCAAAGCCATGAAGGGCAAGGGCATACGCTGAAAGGACAGCGATGCGGTATTTATCCTGTAATGGCATCAATGTCTCTATGGCGTTCGTTCCCGCCCCCTACGATTACAACGATCCTGTTCGGAAGGCATACGATGATCCCCCGTGATACCCATCCTTCCTTCACACAAATCCGGTTCGGGCAGTGTGCCTCTCTGATGCGCACTTTCCGGTCGAGAATCTCGATTTCGGTAACCCCATACGGGCCATTTACAGAGACTGACCTGTTTATATCAAGGGGGAGCGAATATGCCGGTTTCCCGTTGATCTCAATGATTACATCATTGCCCTGCGGCAGCGCTTCACGTGCATAGAATATCCCGGAGATAGATACTACGGTTAGAAACAGAAAAAGCAGCCGGTCAGCAAGCGTTGTACTCTTAATTATTTTCTTCAAGCTGGACCTTTCCTTTTATTCCCTGTGTTGTAATAATTCTGCCGGAATTGTCGATAATCAGGGCATCGATTCCTGATTGTTCAATGAAATGCATCCCCTTTTCAGGGCCGAGGATGAAAACCGCTGTGGCATAGGAGTCTGTATGCACCCCCTTGCCGGTGATGATGCTGACGCTACGGAAATTATTCTCAGGGTACCCGGTCTTCGGGTTCAGGAGATGATGGTATCTCTTATTGTCCTGCATAAAATATCTTTCGTAGTCGCCTGATGTGGATACAGCGCTATCTGTAAGACTTAGTCTGGCTATTATCTCGTCCTTTTCATTCGTTTGCCTCGGGTTCTTTACGCCGATCTTCCATGGCATCCCGTCAGGTTTCGTGCCGAATGCCCTGATATCGCCGGCTATTGCAACCAGTCCCGACGATATGCCGTTCTGTCTAAGTTCTTCAGATGCAAGGTCTGCCGCATACCCCTTGGCAATGCCGCCAAGGTCAATCATCATCCCTTTCTTGACAAGGAAGGCCGTGGATGCATTACGGTCAACGATGATATTCCGGTAATCAACCAGAGGGAGTTTTCTCCTGATCTCATTGTCAGGAGGTTTTATGCCTTTGTGAAAATCCCAGAGCTGTATGACAGGGCCGATGGTGGGGTCAAAGGCCCCATGGGATTTTTCAGCTGCTTCAATCGCCTTTTCAATGAGATCAAGGGTTTGACTCGAGACCTTGACCGGTCTGATGCCGGCATTATTATTGATTACAGTAATTTCACTGGTTTCTGAAAAAAAATCAATCAGATTGCTGAACCTGCTGATTGCAGAAAATGCGCTTTCTATTGCCTTGTCAGCCTTTTCAGGTGTTTCTGCAACAACAGTGATGGTTACAAAGGTGTCCATCAACGCCTTGCTTTTCTTGTACATCGAGGGCTTGTCAGCAGTACATGAGAAACCAAAGAACAACCACAGAATGAATATGAAAAGAGCAGGAAGGCGTTTCATGAAGAAGCACCTGCCTGATCAGGGAGTGCAAGTTTGTCCCTGAGGAATCGACCGGTATGGGATGCCCTGTTATTGCTGACTTGCCACGGGGTCCCTTCGGCAATGATACTTCCGCCGTTTTCTCCGCCTTCGGGTCCGAGGTCAATAATATGGTCTGCCGATTTGATAACGTCAAGGTTATGCTCAATGACAACAACCGTGTTGCCCCGATCAGCCAGCCTGTTCAGCACATCGAGCAGTTTCTGGATATCAGCGAAATGGAGCCCGGTGGTAGGCTCGTCAAGGATATACAATGTATTTACGGAGGCTTTTTTCGAGAGTTCCCTTGAGAGACGGACCCGCTGCGCTTCACCTCCTGAAAGGGTTGTTGCAGGCTGTCCGAGCTGGATGTAGCCGAGACCGATGTCGTCAAGCACCTCGAGTTTCCTTTTTATCTGCGGGATATGTTCAAAGAAGGCAAGCGCTTCTGAAACAGTCATGTCCAGTATCTCGGCGATGTTCTTCCCCTTATACCTGATTTCAAGCGTTTCATGATTGTATCGCCTGCCCTTGCAGGTGTCGCAGACAACGTATACATCAGGGAGGAAATGCATCTCGACTTTCATTGACCCGTTTCCGCCGCATGTCTCGCATCTGCCTCCCGGGACATTGAAGCTGAACCGCGCAGGGGAGTACCCTCTTATTTTCGCATCAGGAACCAGGGTAAAGAGATTCCTGATGAACGAAAATATCCCGGTATAGGTAGCCGGGTTTGACCTCGGGGTGCGGCCGATAGGAGACTGGTCAACGCTTATGACATGGTCAAGCAGTTCAAGCCCGGTTATGTTTTTATGTTTACCCGGTGGAAGATGACTGACCGTGCCGTCCTTGCCTCTTGAGAGTTTTTTCTGCGCAGCCCGGTAGAGTATATCGAGGACCAGCGTGCTTTTGCCGGAACCTGAGACCCCGGTAATGCAGGTAAATACCTTGAGGGGGATTCTTGCGTTAATGTTCCTGAGGTTGTGCTCCGATGCACCTTCGATGAATATGAAATCATTTGCGACCCTCTTCCTGGACGGGACATCGACAACAAGGGTGCCTTTGAGATATTGGCCGGTGAGCGAACTGCTGTTTTCCTGGATCTGGAGCGGCGTCCCTTCTGCAACAACCCATCCACCCCTGATGCCGGCACCCGGCCCCATATCGACAATATGGTCAGCCCAGCGGATGGTGCTCTCGTCATGCTCAACAATGATCACGGTATTGTCGGCATCACGAATGGCGGAAAGACTTTCAAGCAGTTTGACGCAGTCTCGTGAGTGGAGCCCTATGCTGGGCTCATCGAGCACATAGAGGACGCCGGTGAGTGAAGAGCCCATCTGCGTTGCAAGCCGTATCCTCTGTGCTTCTCCTCCTGAAAGCGTCAGCGACGGTCTGTCCATGGTAAGATATCCGAGACCGACACGCACAAGGAATGAAAGCCGGTCCCGGATTTCTTTCAGAATCCTGGAGGACAGTATTGTCTCTCTTTCAGTGAGGACAAGTTTTGAAAGAAACAGCAGTGCTTCGCCGGCCGACATACTGCTGAACTGACCGATATGAATGCCGTGAAACAGGACATTCAAAGCCTCTTTTCTCAGTCTGAAGCCGTTGCAGCTCCTGCAGATATTCTGTTCATCGAGGTCTGTTGAGTCCTCAAACAGGTTTTCAAAACCGAGGCCGCTGCAGGAGGAGCAGGCTCCGGCCTTGCTGTTAAATGAAAAAAATCGCGGGCTGATTTCAGGATAGCTTATGCCGCATTTGAGGCAGGCAGTAGTCCTGGAGAATACGATGTCGCGCCCCTCTTTCAGAAGATTGACGGTTACGGTATCGGCATATTTAAAGGATGTCTCGACTGCAGCCCTCAGCTGCCGGTCAATACTGTTTTTTACGATAAGCCTGTCTATAACGATCTCGATGGTATGCCGTTTCTTCTTTTCAAGAATGATATCCTGTGTAAGGTCCGCCATTTCATTGTCGATCCGTGCCCTCACAAAACCTTCATTCCTCATTTCCTGGAGTTCTTTTCT
>JBBIUL010000167.1:0-5302 GCA_037440265.1 Nitrospira sp.
CCGACACAGAACTGCTCAAAACCCCTGAGCTCAGGGACAATGAAATAGGTGTTCTCCACATCGCCGTCACTGTTGAGGAATATCTCTATTTTGCCGTGTCCTTCAAGACGCGTTATCGGGTCAATGGTTATTCTCTTCATCTCGTTTTCTCCTTCTGTGCAGTGCCGGGTCTTGCCCTTCTCAGAAGGGAATGGGGCAGGCTGAATTTATAGAATGTGCCGGCCGGATCGGCGATAGTGCTCACCACTTCAGCGATCTCCTGGTCGAGCTGCTCTTCCGACTTTCCTTCAAAAGCAGTTTCCATAACAGAGGCGATAGCGGAGAGCATCTTCGATCCCTGGTCAGTTACATTCGGCGGCGGGCCGTAGCATCCGATGCACGGCATATTATTCTGGGGACAGAGGGCAGTGCACCCGCTTCGCGTCGCAGGCCCCATGCATATCAGCCCCTGCTCAAGAAGGCAGACATCCTTCTCGGGGATGATCTCGTGAGGACGGTAAAAGCGTTTTATGCGTTTCACGTCCCGCTTCCTCGGACATTCTTCACAGAGTGCAACGGTTCCGGCTCCTATAACAGATCCCTTCGGTGGGAGTTCCGCTCCGCTCAGTATCGCCTCCACGACTGCAAGGACCTGCGCGGATTCAGGCGGACAGCCCGGTATGAAATAGTCTACGTCTACGGTCTGACCGAGGCTTTTGACCGTATTGTAGAATGCCGGGAGTGTCAGGGTCCCTTCAGGGACGTTCGTTTCCGTGACAGGGACAACCCCCTTTGTGTTCACGGTGCTGTCATTGGAAAGGTACGCAGCGTTGAAATGGTCCTTTGCCGTATAGAAGTTTGACAGTCCGGGGATGCATCCTTCATATGCGCATGAACCATAGGCAACGAGCAGCGCGGATTTTCTCCTCATCAGGTGGGCCATCTCCTCGTTTTCCGCAGTGCGAATCGCCCCGTTAAAAAGGCATAACGCAATCCCCTTGTCAGGGAGGGCTTCGACGTCTTTTTTCTTTCCGTCCATGACACAGGGCCAGAAGACAGGGTCGAAGGCATTTGCAACATCGAGTATCTTTTCATGGATGCCAAGCAGGGATATCTCGCACCCCCCGCATGAAGCAGCCCAGTACATGGCAAGCTTTGGTTTGTCAGCCATCAGTGCACCTCCTCTGTTACAGGAATCTCTGCCGGAACTCCTGACTGCCATCTGAGCGGACCGAGCGCCTTCAATGTGAGCGTCATGCTGTTGACCCTGTCGGCAAGCACGGTGCCTTCCGAGGCGGATGCCCATACCAGCTGGATGCGGTCTTTGTCTATCCCGAACTGCTCAGCCATTTTCCGCAGGAGATGGAAGCGTCTGAGCGCCTTCAGGTTGCCCTCGACGTAATGGCACTCTCCCGGATGGCAGCCGGCGATGAGCACGCCGTCGGCCCCCTCGCTGAACGCCTTCAAAACAAACTGCGGCTCCACCCTTCCGCTGCACATGACCCTTATCACCCGCAGGTTGGGAGCGTAGTGGATACGGGAAGTGCCTGCCAGATCGGCTGCACGGTAAGAACACCAGTTGCACAGGAACCCTACAATAACCGGTTCGTAACTCATCTCTTTCCCCCTCCTTTGGCAATACTCACGGTTTCTTGCTCAGCCCCTTCTTTCCGGTCAAACAGGATGCCTTCTATTTCCGACATAAGCTGTTCCGAGGTGAAATGACTGCCGACAATAGCCTGGCTCGGACATGCGGCAACGCAGGTGCCGCATCCCTTGCAGACCGCTTCGTTGACAAACGAGACCTTTTCAGCTTCGTCGAAAGAGATTGCGTTGTAAGGACAGAGCGTGTTGCAGATGCGGCATCCGCTGCAGAGTTCTTTTTCAATGAATGCCTTAATGGGTTCGAGCTCGACCTTTCCCTTGGAAATGATCGAGAGCACCCTCGAGGCAGCGGCTCCTGCCTGTGCTACGGTTTCAGGTATGTCCTTCGGCCCCTGGCAGGTGCCTGCTATGAAGATACCGTCGGTCATGGTCGATACCGGGGCAAGCTTCGGATGCCGTTCAGTGAAGAAGCCGTCAGCATCGCAGCCGAGTCCGAAGAGTTTTCCAATCTCCTTTGCATCCGGCCGCGGCTCCATCGCCGGGCTCAGGACAACCATATCAACAGGTATCCTTCGCTGCCTTCCGAGGAGCGTGTCTTCAGCCTGCACGATGAGCTTTCCCTCCTCAGATGCGCTGAAGGGGGTGTCCATGATCATCGCTGCCCTCCCCCGGATGAAATGTGCGCCTTCCTCCTGCAGCCGGTGGTAGAATTCCTCATATTTTTTCCCCGGGGTACGCATGTCAATATAAAAGTTGTAGACCTCTGCACCTGTCTTTTCCATAATGAGATGCGCAAATTTCAGGGAATACATGCAGCAGACCTTTGAACAGTATTCGTTATAGTTCTTGTCCCTGCTCCCCACGCAGTGTATGATGGCGACGCTCTCCGGACAGGTCTCACCGTCCCGCATCACGATCCTTCCGGCAGTAGGTCCTGAGGCATTCAGCATGCGTTCAAACTCGAGGCTGGTAAAGACGTTCGGGTATCTCCCGTAGCCGTACTGCTGAAGCCGCCTCGGATCAAACAGGCTGTACCCTGTCGCAAGGATAACATTGCCGACCTTCAGGTCAACCGGGGTTTCCTTCTGTTCAAAGTCAATCGCCTCTGTCGGACATTCCTTTTCGCAGATCCTGCACTTGCCGGTCTTGAAATAGAGACAGTTTTTCGTATCAATCACAGGGAATTTCGGCACTGCCTGCGCAAAAGGACTGTAGACCGCCTTCCGGTATCCAAGCCCGGCTTCATGTACATCGTCGACTACCTTCTTCGGGCACTTCTGCTCGCATATCCCGCAGCCAGTGCAGAGCGCTGTATTCACATAGCGCTGCTTCTGTCGCACCTGTACTTCATAATTCCCAATGAAGCCCCTGATCGACTGAACCTCGCTGTAGGTCATAAGATTGATGTTGGGATGCTGGCCCGCGGAAAACATCTTTGGGGTAAGAATGCAGGCTGAACAGTCAAGGGTGGGAAAGGTCTTGTCAAGCTGCGCCATGTGGCCGCCGATGCTCGGTTCCCTTTCGACGAGATGTACTTTATACCCTGCGTCTGCAAGTTCGAGCGCAGCATGTATGCCTGCTATCCCGCCGCCTACAACGAGGGTCTCAGGGTGTATATTCACATAAACCGGTTCAAGGGGCTTCTGGCTCCTCACCCGGTATACCGATGCAGCAACCAGGGCCTTTGCCTTCTGCGTTGCCGCGACTATGTCGTCAGTGATCCATGAATTATGCTCCCGGATATTGGACATCTCAAAGAGATATGGGTTCATCCCGGCACGGGACGCTGCTGCCCTGAAGGTTGTCTCATGCATATGGGGAGAGCATGCAGCAACAACAAGCCTTGTAAGTCCTGATTCCTTAATGTCCTTCTCGATGATCTCCTGTCCTACGCTCGAACACATGAATTTGTAGTCTCTTGAAACCTTCACATCAGGAAGCGACTCAGCAAATCCGGCAACGGCACTTACATCAACAGTAGCCGAGATATTCGTTCCGCAGTGGCAGATATAGACCCCTATTTTCTCGCTCATTGTCTGCTTCCCCCTTTCATTTCAGGCATAGGCAGTGCTGTTTTTGAGCGCCTTGCCGATTCAGCAATTTTCTTCTCAGAGCGCCTGTTGCCGGCCAGAATGTTTTCAGCAGAGACGATCTCCTTGCCGATACCCAGGGACGAATGATTCATGCCGAGGGCAATGCCCATGAGCTGGGAGAAAAAGAGTATCGGGATGCTGAAATTGGTGCTGAAGTTCCTGTTCACATCATCCTGATATGCATCGAGATTAAGCTGGCAGACAGGACAGGCAACAGCGATCACATCGGCTTTTTTGTCATGTGCGTCCTTCAGGATCCTCCTGAGGATCTCATAGCCTGTTGAGGCCTTGATGTGTGGCATATGTCCGCCGCAGCAGTACGCCTTCATCGAAAAATCGATAACCTCCGCGCCAAGCGCCCCGAGGAGCGCATCCATGGTTTGAGGGTATTCAGGGTCATCATAGCCGTCATCCGGCCGCACGAGCATGCACCCGTAGTAAGGGGCTACCCGCAGATGCCCCAGTGGCGCAACTACCTGTTCCCTGATCACCTCAATGCCGATATCATTTATAATGACATCGAGAATGTGCCGTATACTGAGCCTGCCCGGTTCATAGCTGAGTTTGCCTGCAGACAGCGCAGTATTGACATTGGTGCTGACAGATGGGTTTTCAAGCATTGTCTGGTCGGTCTTCTTAAGGTTCAGATAGCAGGCGCTGCACGGAGCAACCACCTGCCCGGTACCGGGAGGCACCAGTGCGAGGTTCCTCGCAGAAAGCGCGTATGCACCTATGCGGTCCACTGAAAGATATTCCGTTGCTCCGCAGCAGTTCCAGTCGGGGATGGGTAAAAGATCGATTTTAAAGAAAGCTGCGATATGCCTTACTGAATCCTGATATGCCGAGGCAAGATGTTCTGATGAACATCCCGGGTAGTAAGCGTATTTCATTTCATACCCCCTATTTTTTTGGCTTTTGAGAGTATCTTTTCAAGTCCTTCGATGTCCTTTATCCTTGAAGGGCCGGTCACCATCCTCTCCTTCTTGTACATCTTCAGTGCAAGTGACCCCCATGAGACCTTGCTCATCGGGTTGTGGGTGAGATGGTACCGAAGCGCCAGTCCAAAGTCGAAACTCCTCCCGTATTTTTCCACGAGATTTACGAACGTCTTTGAAAAATCATAAGCGTCCGTGATCTTTATCATCCCTTCTTTCACGGCGATCTGCTTGAGTGTGTACATTATCTCGGTGATCGGTATGTGCTGGGGGCAGCGGACCGTGCAGTAATAGCAGGAGACACAAAACCACGGGGTGTTACTCGCAAGTACTTCATGGGTAAGGCCTGCCTGGAGCATTGAGAAGATATGCCTTGGCGTATGGTCCATATCCTCTGCCGAAGGGCAGGAGCCCCCGCAGGTTCCGCACTGAAGACAGAGTCTCAGCGCGTCGCCGCCGGGCGTGTGATTCACTACCTTGTTCAACAGACCAAAGTTGAGCTTATCATCTGTGCGCAAAACATGTGCATTCATACTGTCCCCCCTGATAACCTCAGTTTTCCGGGATGTGCCCTCTGATGATGAAGGACTTCGGGCCTCATCTTCGGAAACAACTCTGTTCTTAATGTCGCTAAGGCTGTAGCCTTTTCCCTTAAGTTCAAGGATCTTCTTTATTGTTTTGATTGTTGAG
>JBBIUL010000168.1:0-5254 GCA_037440265.1 Nitrospira sp.
TTTTCTTTCATTAAGTCCTCTCTCTCTCCCCTTTGGAATCAGTGCTAAAGGCTTTTAGATTATCACAGAGATGCAGTATTTTCAACAGGAAACAGAGGGTTTTTCAGACAGAATTGAGGAGCTTGAGGGCATTCTCCCGGAGGATCTGCTGCTCCAGTTTCTGCCCCAAATCAAGGTCTTTCAGATGCCTTAATGCACTTCCCTGATCAGTCCAGGGAGAATCTGTGCCGAATATGATATGACCGGCAGGGTGGTTCAGTATTATCCTCCGTGCAGTTTCTTTCGGGAGGCATTCGAGTGAAAAAGATATCTCCATATAGATGTGTTTTCCCACGATGTGCCTTTCAACTTCCTCCCAGTCTTCCCATGCGCCGAGATGGGTGGTGACGAGCTTGAGGTCAGGAAAGCGCTCCAGTACGGCAATTATTTTTGCAGGGTCAGCGAGCCTCTTGCGGTCGAATGCGAGATCGAACCCTGTATGCATTGCGAGTATCAGGCCTTTTTCTGAAATCTGTTCGTATATCGGGAAGAGCCTTTCTTCGTCAATGACAAAGTTCTGATAATAAGGATGGAATTTTATGCCCTTGAACCCCTCAGCCTTTATCCTTGAAATGCGGTCGGCACATTTTTCGTCGTCAGGGTGAAAAGAAGGAAACGGGAGAATACGGTCAGATGCAATTTTATTCGACCAGGAGATGATTGGATCAAACTGCGAGGGTTTTGTTGCGATGGAGTAGACAGCGCTCTTTTCAATGCCGTTTCTGTCCATTGACATGAGAAGGGAAGAGAGTCTGCCGTCCAGGTAGGCCTTTACATCATACTTCTTTCTGCCCTCTTCAAGCAGTATGTTCATGGCCTTGCCTGCAATCTCATCCGGGAAGGCATGGGTATGGAAATCGATAATCTTGTCCATGATTATTTAAACGTAACAGGATGAAAGCGTCTTCACATTGCTCTATATTACATAATCGATTGGGACAATAGAAAGTGGTTTATACTACAATGTGTAATGGAAGTAAATGATTTTGTAGAATTTCTCGAAAAAGACAGGGAATTCAGGCTTCAGCTTGCCGGTGAAAAGTATATCCATCCCGTGAAACCCAGGTTTATGAAACTCGACCTTGAGGAGAAATTCAGGACGGTTCTGGCAGGACAGGGGATTTCGCTGTTTTACCGTCACCAGGTTGAGGCAATAGACCTCATACGACAGGGACGGAATGTGCTCCTGATGACACCGACCGCGAGCGGCAAAAGCCTTGTTTACAACATCCCGGTTCTCGAGACAATTGCTGAACCCGCCTCAAGCGGACCGGGAGCAACTGCGCTCTATCTTTTCCCCCTCAAAGGCCTTGAGCAGGACCAGGTAAAGAATCTCAATGAACTTTCTGCCTCTCTTGGACTAGGCACTGCCGGGGCCGTATATGACGGCGATACGACGGGATACCAGAGAAAAAAGATCCGGGAGTCAGCCGCCGTAGGCGGACCGGGCGTTCTGTTCACAAACCCCGACATGCTCCATCTGAGTATCATCCCTTTTCACCGGAAATGGGAGGTCTTTTTCAGGAACCTCAGGTTTGTGGTGGTTGATGAAATTCACTCATATCGGGGGGTATTTGGATCACATGTCGCTCAGGTACTGAGGCGGTTGAGGAGGGTCTGCGATTACTACGGGTCAGAACCTCAATTTATAGCGGCCTCTGCAACGATAGCCAATCCCGGGAGGTTGGCTGAGGAACTGACAGGGGTTCCCTTCAGTGTCATCGATGAGAGCGGCGCACCGTCAGCCGGAAAACAATTCTACTTCATAAAACCCATTGAAAGCCCTTACACTGTTGCAACACGGCTGTTTGTCCAGTCCATACGGTCCGGCCTCAGGACGATTGTATTTACCAAGTCAAGAAAGATCACCGAGCTCATTTATTCATGGTCATCAAACTATGCCCGTGACCTGATGGACAAGATAAGCCCCTACCGAGCAGGTTTTCTGCCGAAGGAGAGGCGTGAGATAGAGGCAAAGCTGTTTTCGGGAGAACTGCTCGGCGTTATCTCAACGAGTGCCCTTGAACTCGGTGTTGATATCGGAGGACTTGACTGCTGCATACTCTGCGGATACCCCGGCTCCGTAGCGAGCACATGGCAGAGGGCAGGGCGCGTTGGGAGGCACGGGCAGGAATCTGTTGTGATGCTCATTGCGATTCAGGATGCGCTCGATCATTATTTCATGAGGCATCCTGACGAATTCTTTCAGAAGAGCTGCGAGGCTGCGGTGATAGACGCGGGAAATCCAAACATTGTAAAAAGTCATATCGTCTGCGCAGCAGCCGAACTGCCGCTCAGACTTAATGACCGGGTGTATGACATCAAGGGGCTTATGCCACACATAGAGGAACTTGCGGAGCGGAAAGTCCTGTCAAAGAGCAAAAAGGGTGAGGTATGGTTTGCCTCTGACAGAAGCCCCCAGAGAAGCGTTGGTATAAGGGCGATCGGCGGGCGTTTCATGCTGCTCACTGAATCAGGCAGGCCAATAGGTGAATTGAGCGGGTCAAGGGTATTCAGGGAGGCATTCCCCGGGGCTGTCTATCTGCACCGCGGCAGGCAGTACCAGATGATCAGCCTTGATATTGAAAAGAGACAAGCAGTCTGCAGAACCGCAAATCTTCCGTATTACACTCAGGCGCTGAGCCATGAGGAGACAGAGATTATCAGCCGAAAAGCCGAGAAAAAAACAGGGCCTATAACATTCACGTGGGGAAAACTCAGAATAACCAGCCAGGTGACCGGCTATGAAAGAAAGAGGATTTTTGACAGGCAGAGGATTTCGCGGCATGAACTTGATATGCCTGAGCATGTGTTTGAGACCGAAGGCCTCTGGACAGTAATAGATAAAGAGACTGAACGGAGCATCATTGCCGGCAGGTGTGATCTTGGAGGGACTCTCCATGCTGCAGAACATGCCCTGATTGCATGCATGCCGCTTTTTGCCTTATGCGACAGGGGAGATGTCGGCGGGCTGAGCCATACCTGCTTCCCTGAATTTACGAGGCCGGCTATTTTTGTTTATGATGGGTACGAGGGCGGTGTGGGACTGACACATCGTGCCCTTGAAATTGCTGATGAATGGATTCAGGCAACCTACAAAATCATCGATGAATGCCCCTGTTTTGACGGGTGCCCCTCCTGTGTTCAGGACTCTCAGTGCGGAAACAGCAATGAGCCGCTTCATAAGGAAGGTGCAAAACTGCTGTTTCGGATGTGGATGTCAACGTGACCCGAACAGGTTTTGCAAGGGTACATTTTTGTGTATTTTTTCTCATACAGTAAGGTTGTGCCTCAGGAGCTCCAATGACTCTATCCGCTGCAAGTGTTAAGAACCTTGATAGATAAGGATTTGCCGATGAGTTCAGGGAAATAATTTCCAGAATCCATTTAATTTAATATAAGTCACTGAAAAATAATAATAATTAAGAAGCACAAAATTTATACAGAAGAGGAAATGTTGTGGCAGCTAAACGACTTGGAGGTGTTTTCCATGCAGTTGCTGACAATTTATTAACAATGTGTGTTGAGTTTCCAAGTGTGGGAAAAGAAAGACAAGGTATGCCGTTATATAGAAGAAATTGGTATACTTTTCATGAGGTTTAGCCATGGCATATAATGCAAGAATTGAAGCACGGATCAGGAAGATCACAAAAGGCTGGAAGCATATAACGCATAAAAAGATGCTCGGCGGCATATGCTCCCTTTCGATGGGGAATATGTTCTGCGGGGTCTATAAGGATTTCCTGATTCTGAGACTGGGAGAAAAAGGCGCTGAGGAAGCATTACGGTCTGAGTTTGCAAAACCTTTTGACATAACCGGAAAACCCATGAAGGGCTGGGTCATGATGGAGTCGGAAGGATTCAGGAATGATGAAGAGCTTGAGGCACTGTTGAATGAGGCAAAGGATTTTGCTGATACACTCCCACCCCGGAAGTTCCGGCAAAGTCATGATTCGTAAAACCCGATGTCCCTCAAATAGTTATTGAATATTTCTTCATAAATATGTATATTTCAAGCAGAAATGGCTTCTTGTTACAGGTTTGCAGACAAAGAGGCCTGCTGAGATGCTGTCGAGTGATTTTAGTTCATAAAGTGTGCCTTGCTTGGCAAATTAGGTATGGACGACAAGAAAACGATAATCATTGTTGATGATGATGTAAGCCTCCTGAGGGTTATTGAAGCCGGTTTATCATCGCATGGATATCAATGTATGACTGTCCCGGATGCTGAGGCCGCACTCGAAATTATTGCAGGCAACCCGTTTGATCTTCTGCTTACGGATATTGTGATGCCGGGCATGGATGGTTTTGAACTGACAGCAAAGGCAAAGCGCCTGAGGCCTGACATGCTTTCAATAATAATGACCGGCTTTACTGAAGATTTTTCCTATGACAGGGCAATAGAAGGCGGGGCCTCTGATTTTATCAAAAAACCGTTTACCCTTCAGGAACTGCTTATCAGACTGCAGATAGCAAAATTTCAGGAGAAACTTCTTAAGATGTCAGTAACTGATGAGTTGACCGGCCTGTACAACCGAAGGGGCTTTTTTGCCATGGCTGAACGGCAGTTAAAGCTTTCGAACAGGCATAAGGAGATTATGTACCTTCTTTTTGCCGACCTTGACAACCTTAAGGGGATCAATGACACCCACGGACATCTGGAGGGCGACCTCGCCTTAATGGGTATGTCCAGGGTTTTGGAAGATACATTCAGGCAGTCAGATATCATCGCACGCATGGGCGGGGACGAGTTTGTAGTTATTCCGATAGGTACGACAGAAGAGGGAGCAGGTGTGGCTATTTCAAGACTGAATAAGAATATTGATGGATATAATGTAAAGGGTGAAAAAAAACACTTGCTTTCGATAAGCATAGGCTTGGCCTGCTATAACCCTGAGAACCCTTGCACTGTTGACGACCTTATTCGCCAGGCTGATAGTTCCATGTACGAAAAGAAGAAACAGAAGAAAGGCATAAATTCGGATTAGCAGTCATTTCCTCACTGATAAACCTGCTGTCGTCTTCCATATTTTCCACCCGTATTTTTTTATAAGGGTATATTTGAACCGCCTAATGTCCGAAGCAGCCGGTGTTTATCTTTAGCGAAATTGTCCTGCTGGTAGTGTTTTCCCACAGAGGAAAATTTTCACTCAATGTGTAAAATTTTCAAGAAAAAATGTCGATAATCTTTACAAAAACAGTTCCCTGAAACCCC
>JBBIUL010000169.1:0-5221 GCA_037440265.1 Nitrospira sp.
GGATGCCACGGTCTGAAATTTTTGCATGCACCGTGATCTTCCCCTGATGGGTGAATTTTATCGCATTGGACAGGAGGTTTATGAGTATCTGACGGAGTTTGTCTTCGTCAGCATAGATCAAAGGAAGCTTCTCGTCAACCGCTATCTGAAAGACAAGCCCTTTTTTCTCAACGGACTGTTCGAACGTGGATGCGGCCGATTCGATGACCACTTTCAGGTCCAGCTCCTGCAAATCAAGCTCGATCTTGCCTGATTCAATCTTGGACATGTCGAGAATGTCGTTGATCAGCTGAAGGAGATGCCTTGCGTTGCTTTCCACTTTATGCAGGCTTTTTGTCTGTTCTTCATTGACAGGACCGTCTACCCCGTCGAGCATGAGTTCGGTATATCCAATAATGGAGTTCATAGGGGTGCGTAGCTCATGGGACATGTTTGCGAGAAAAGATGATTTCAGCCGGTCGAGTTCTCTCAGCTCCCTGTTTGCCCGCTCGAGGAGGAGCGTTTTCTCCCGTAACATCATGGTCCTTCTGGCCACCTCAACCTCGAGTTCCCTGCTGAATGAAGAGATCCTGGCGTACAATTTTTCCAGATTGTCGAGCATGATATTTATATGATGCGCTATGTCATCCATGATATCGTTCCTGCCCCATATCTCTGCCCTGACGTTGAGGGTGCCTTCAGAGGCCTTTGCCAGTGTGTCGTGCAGGTTTTCCCCTCTTTTCTCGAGATATTTCCTCTGTTCTTCTTCCTGCTCAGCCGTTTTCTTTATATATCGCAGCCGCTCTGCTTCCAGAATATCTGTTATGTCCCTGCATATTTCTACTGCACCGATAAGGTTCCCGCCTGCATCACGAAGCGGACTTGCACTGGTCATGATCGGGATCTGCATGCCTTCCCGGTCAGTGATGTTCGCTCGTATGCCCTCGACAGGCTCTCCTTTTTCGAAACAGTATCTGACAGGACAGGTAGTTTCGCATATGTCGCTTCTGAAAAGATCCCTGCAGCTCATCCTTCCCTCGGCCTCTGCCTTGCTGTATCCGGTGAGACGTGCACAGGCATCATTCATGTAGGTGAGGACCATGTTGTTGTCAACCATGAACAGGGGATCACAGATTGCATCCTTAATGTTGTTGGCATACTCGATCTGGTCCTTTACATTCTTTACCATGTAATTGAAAGAACTGCCGAGGACACCGACTTCATCTTCTGCTCTGACATCCGCAGTAACAGTCATATCACCGTCGGCAAACCTTTTTGCCTTTTCAGCAAGGTTTTCTATGGGGCGGCTGATAAGCCTTGAGAGCATCGCATAGGTCAGAAAAATAATTGCACCGATACCGATCATGCTTATGGCAATGCTGCGGTTCCTTCCGGCAGCGATAGCGGAATAAATCTGTTCGGTGCTCATTCTTATCACCATGCTTCCAAGGACTTTCCTGGTCGATCCGTGGCAGTGAAAGCAGTCAGGGTGGTTGAGGATCGGATGCATGGTAATGAGATATTTCCCTACAGGAAGGTCCTCTTCAAATGCCTTTTCAGGGGCAACGCCTGTCTTCAGTACGGCATCCAGGGCCTCAAGGGCTTTTCTGTCGGTAATAGCGTCTTCTACCCTCGTGCTTATCTTATCTTCATGGGTTGCGTAGATTATCTCCTGGTCAAAATCACAAATAAAAACAGCGCCGTCCGGCAATTTTTCCTTTATGTCGAGGAGTTGTCGTTTGATCGCAGAGGCATCGCCGACTGACATGGGATGCTTTATTCCTGCATACGTAGAGGCTGCAAGTTCTTTTGCAAATATCGTCATCATGCTGATCCTGTCGCTGATCCCTCTGTTTATCCTCAGGTATATCTCGGTTCCCATGACGAGCGCAACACTAACAGCGAGGACCGTAAGGATTGTTCTGCTCAGTCTCTTTCTTATGAATTTCAGCATATCAGTGCGCTCCGCCATGGATCAGAGGCTTGTACCTGAAAGCCCGTATCCTTTCAGCGGTATGGCATCCTTCGCAGTCTTCCATGGTCATTTTCCGTTTGATGTCCCGCCTTTTCTTTGTTTTAATATGCAATTCACCCGGACCATGGCATACCTCACAGCCTGCGTTTTTAAGGTGCGGTGTACGTTCAGGGCTTTCAAACCCGCCTTTTCTGCCGTATCCGGTTGTGTGGCAGTAGTAGCATTTTTTTATCTCTTCCTCGGTGAGCCCTTTCCTGACGCGTTCGATGCTGTTGAATGATCTGGCCTTTTTTGCATATTTCATGAAGCTGCTGAACTCTTTTTCATGGCAGTGTTTGCAGGCAGACGAACCGACATAGCCGGGGGGCGTGTTCTGGACCCCCTGAGCGTATCCGGTCATGGCAAGATAAAACAGAATAAAGAATGGCGCAAAACCAGCTGATAATAAATGCAATTTTGCGTTCCCCGTAACGCTTTTCATAAATGAACGGTCCTGTGATGCAATAATTCAGCCCCCTACATCATCATTCTCTCGCATTACATTCAAAAATTCAATACATGTTTGTTATGATAGATGTAAAGAGCAGACCGCGGCTGTTGCTCGATCCCTTCGATGAGGTGCAAAAATGGCATTTGTTATAGCAGTAGCAGGCAAGGGCGGTACCGGCAAGACAAGCTTTGCCGCACTTACCGTCAAATACCTTATTGATAAAAAGAACAAACCGGTCCTTGCTGTTGATGCCGACAGCAATTCCTGTCTCTATGAAGCCCTTGGGGTAAAGGTGCACGCAACAATCGGACACCTGAGGGAAGATTCTCTGAAGACGATCAGGAGCGGTTCGGAAAGGCCCGGCGGCATGTCCATGGAACAGCTTTTTGATTACCAGGTGCAGCAGTCGATAGTGGAGTCCAACGGATTTGACCTCATGGTGATGGGGAGGCCGGAGGGACCGGGCTGCTATTGTGCTGCTAACAACATTATCAGGAAGTATACCGACAAGCTCTCCGAGACCTATTCATATGTTGTCATAGACAATGAGGCGGGCATGGAACACCTCAGCAGGAGGACCACCCACAAGGTGGACCTGCTGCTCATCATCAGCGACCCTACCGTGCGCGGCATCAAAACAGCGGAAAGAATAGCAGGGCTGGTGAAGGAACTGGAACTTGATATTGACAGGCATGCGCTCATCATAAACCGAGTCAACGGCCCGGAAGCTGCCGAACTCAAAAGGTTTGCCGTCGATCTTGGACTGGAGGTTGTCGGGACCGTGCCTCAGGACAGGGCTGTATTTGAAAACGACCTGCAGGGGAAGGCGATTATCGAATTGCCGGATGATTCACCTGCTGTTGCTGCCGTGAATAGCATCCTTGATTCCTTCAGCATCCCTTAATGGCCGGACAGAGGGTTCTTATACCGTAATATTCCTCAGGAACTCGGCGCTTTTTTCAGGGATTGCGGAGTTGATGTACATTCCTGATCCGAGTTCAAACCCGGCTGTCTGTATCACCCTCGGCACAATACTCAGATACCAGTGGAAGTATTCAGACTTGCATTCCTTGGGATTCTGCGAGTTGATGCTGTAATTAAAGTCAGGGTCTTCAAGTCCTTCATACAATTTACCCAAAAATGTCTTGAGATGAAAAGAAAAATCACGTATTTCATCATCGGTGATTGTGCTGAAGGTGGCACAGTGGCGTTTCGGGAATATCCATGTATGGAACGGGGAGAGCGCTGCATAGGGGATGAAGGTGACAAAGTGATCGGTATCCAGGATAATCCTTCTGCCGTCGGAGAGTTCATCCTGCAATGTTGCACAGATGAGACATTCGCCGGTATTGTCAAAAAACCGTATGCCCTCTTCGATCCTGTTTCGTACCAGGAAGGGCGTGACCGGGGTTGCGATGATCTGTGAATGGGGATGTTCAAGCGATGTGCCTGCGCCCTCTCCGTGGTTTTTGAATACTATGACATGTTCAATGCCGGGGTTGTTGTACAGTTCATCGAACCGCGTCCGGTACGTCCTGACGATATCGGAGATGTCCTCAATCTGCATCTGTGCTATGGATGTATTATGGAGCGGCGATTCAATGACTACCTCATGCTGTCCGAATCCGGTTACCATGTGCCTGTTTGCTTCATTGATCCTTTTTCTCTCTCGTGCGGGTGAGAGCGCGGGAAACTTGTTCGGCGTGACTCTTACCTTCCAGCCGGTGCTGCCGTTGATACGCATGAGTTCCTGCGGTGTCCTGTCTTCATTGCCCGGACAGAAAGGACAGGACTCTATGAACTGCGGGAGGTTTTTTCTGAGTTTCTTCTGTTTGAAGTCATGCGGTCTTTTTGCACGTTCACTGGCAATAATAACCCATTCACGCGTAATCAGGTTGAGCCTCAGTTCAGACATTCTGTTTTAAGGATAGCACAAAAGAAAGGGGGAGTGAACTATGTGCGGTATTCTGCGT
This sequence comes from Nitrospira sp., assembly GCA_037440265.1. GTDB lineage: Bacteria > Nitrospirota > Thermodesulfovibrionia > Thermodesulfovibrionales > UBA6898 > JBBIUL01. Next base: position 4,418 of record JBBIUL010000169.1, read on the forward strand.
TTATACGAATGTATTCTTCAGTCAGGTCGCAGGTGAGTACTTTGGCCGATGACCTGCCCGTATGGAAATCGACGGTTATCCGCACCGTCGGGGACTTCAATGCCTCTGTTGCCGCAGCATCTTTGTTGTTTGCGACGCCGCTTTTTACCACCTTTACCTTGTTGAAGTAGATATCTGTTCTTGCTTCATTGAAAATAACCCCGGAATAACCGAGGGCAGCCATGATCCTGCCCCAGTTGGCATCATTGCCGTAGACGGCGGTCTTTACAAGGCTTGAGTTTGCAATGGAAAAAGCAGCCTTTTCAGCTGCGGACTCGCTGCGGGCGCCTTTTACAACAACTTCAATAAGCTTTGTAGCCCCCTCTGCATCTTTAACCACAAGCTTCGAAAGTCTATAGGTGAGTTCATCCAGCGCTGCCTGCACTGTCCTGAAATGTGCTGATCTCATTGTTACCGGTGAGTTGCCGAGCATCCCGTTTGCCAACAGAAGGACCGTATCATTCGTGGACATATCCCCGTCGATGGTAATGCGGTTAAAGGATTTTTTTACGGCATGTTTCAGTAGCGAATGCAGGACTTTGCCGTCGATTTCTATATCGGTTATCAGAAAGCAGAGCATGGTTGCCATATTCGGTGCGATCATTCCGGCCCCTTTGCAGATGCCGGCAATGATCCCTGTCTTTTTGCCTATCCTTACTTTTTGGGAAACCATCTTCGGGAATGTATCGGTGGTCATAATTGCCCCGGCAACATCCCCAAATGAAAATTTCCCTGTGCCCTCAGCAAGCGGTTCCAATACAGGGA